>SXRI01000279.1 GCA_005793615.1 Bdellovibrionales bacterium | reverse complement strand
GTCGCAGGAGAGTATTGTTCGGATGAAAGACCTGGCCGATGAGGTGAATTTGAGTACGCGCCGCCTAAGTGAACTGTTTAGCAGAGAAGTTGGTTTGGCACCCAAGGTTTTCGCCAGGCTGCAGCGTTTTCAACACGCTCTCAGATGTCTTGAGGCGAATAAGAGCCCGGACTTTTCCGAAGTTGCGTTGAAATGTGGGTACTTCGACCAATCTCATTTTAATCACGAGTTTCTGGAGTTCTCTTCACTTACGCCGACACTCTATCTTGAAAAGACCACCGGCCATCTCGGACATGTACGGGTGTAAATAGCGGACTTCCGTTTTTTACAAGACCGAGACTCGGGCGCGGCGTATGACACCCTCATTCAACCAAGGAGCAAGTTCATGTCGATTCCAGGAATGCCAAAAGGTTATCATACGCTGACGCCCTATATGAATGTCCGTGATGCCAAGGGTTTCATTGAGTTTCTTAAACAGGCCTTTGCCGCGGAAGTCGTTGAGATCTTCGCCGGAGAGGACGGAACGATTTTTAACGCCGAAATTCGCGTGGGCACCTCGATGCTGATGACCGCTGAAGCCTCGGATGGCTATCCGTCGCGCACCGGGGTTATCTATATGTATGTCGATGATCCGGATCAGGTGTACGAACGGGCATTGAAAGCAGGCGCCAAGCCGTTCATGCCGGTTGCTGATCAATTCTATGGTGATCGTTGTGGAGCGGTCGAGGACCAATGGGGACACCATTGGTGGATCGCTCGCCGCGACCGGCAAGTCACGCCTGAAGAACTTCGTAAAGGAAAGAACTAATTACTTGGTGTTTATGTGCTGAGAAGTTTTAACACCCTCTCGATTTCGTCGAGGGTGTTAAAGGCATGTGGCGATAGACGCACCCCTGGTGGCCGTAAACCATAGGAAACGTGGTTGTCGCTCAGACGTTTTTCGATTTCCGCAAATGACTTAAGCGGCGAATCGGGGCCCGGTTTGAAACTCACAATCGCACCGCGAAAATGCGAAGGGCCGTGAGGCGAGTTGATGACATAGCCATGTTCACGCAAACCATGCATGAGATTTCGAGCCAACCACTCGGCCTCTTGGGCGATCCGAGCAATGCCGGTGTCGGTGATGAGTTTTGCGGCCTCGGCAAGAGCTAATATTTCGAGAAACGCTTTGCCGCCAGGTTCAAAGCGTTGGCTATCGGAACGTGGGCGCCCATTGAGGTCAGGAGCATAATCAGGGCTGGTGATAGTCGCAGCGCCAAACATAAGCGGCGTGAGGCGCTCAAGGTTTTCTTCGCGTAAAGCCAAGAAACCAGCACCATGGGCGCCGGTCATCCATTTATGACTGCCGCCGCAAGCCGCATCAATGCCAGAGGCCTGGAAGTCAAAGGGTAGCAAGCCGGCTCCCTGAATAATGTCGATGCAAGTGAAGATACCCTTCGGGCGGGCAAGTTCGACCAGTGCTTCAAGATCGAGCATCGCTCCTGTGCGAAATTGTACCCATGAACTGGCGATCAGACGGGTGCGTGGTGTGATCAAGCGTTGGAGGGCTTCAACCGGTGTGGAAAAATCAGGCTCGTTCTTTGCGATCACCAATTTTGCGCCTGTGCGGCGAGCGGCCTCATTCCAAGGATAGAGATTCGAAGGGTACTCTTGTTCCCAAACAATGATTTCATCACCGGGCTTGAAATCGAAACCGAGCGCTACTTGCGAGATCGCGCCGGCGGCACTTTGAAAAAAGGCAAGTTCACGAGCCTGGCATCCCAAAACATCAGCCACGGCTTTGCGAGCTTCACTCATTTCTTTTACGAGTGACGGATAAACATGGGCGCCCTCTTCGTAGAAACGTCGCGCCCATTTTTCAAGCATCACAAGGGCCGGTCGACACATTGGCGTTTGGCCGGCGTTGTTGAAATGGAACAACTCACTTGCATCACCGGAGGTGGAGTTAAATGGGCTGACAAATTGGCCACGGAAAAAACTGATTTTGTCATTGGAAGTTTCGTTGCCTGTATTATTTGCTGGTGTCATTGCGAACCTCGTAAAAAGACTCTAGCAGCGGCGGAGATGGGTTGTCGCATGTTTTTTGTGCGAAAACTGGGAACGAATCGGCACTGAGTTATCTTAGCCGCAAAAAAATCGTGTTGATAAGTTTACTTCATTTGAAAAAAAAGAAACCTGGTGTAAGGCTCTGCCCAATCAAGAAAACAGGCGATCGGCCTGCGGAAAAATACGTACAGTAAATGTACTAAACCTAAAGAAGGAGATACTTCATGAAGAATTCATTGAAAGGATTGATGGTGGCAGCTGCGCTGCTCTTGCTATCGGGTCCGGCTTTTGCCTCCATTGCCAATAGCGATGTTAATAGCGATGTTGCGACTGAGTTACAAAATGAAGAGGCTTTCACCTCTGAGATGGCGACTGATGCAACTGAGACAATGGCTGAGGAGCAAATGACGCTCATGATCGACAAGAAGAAGATTGTTGTCGATGAGCAAGAAAAAGAGAGCCTTGTGCCCGGACCTGGTCACGGTGGTGGCTGGGGACGCGGC
>SXRI01000278.1 GCA_005793615.1 Bdellovibrionales bacterium | reverse complement strand
TTGGAGGGGGCAAGTGGTCTATGTGGCCAAAAAGCCCCCTTTATCTTCGTAAAATTCTTGATGCAGCGCATTATTTATGTTAAAACACAGGGAATTTCGCCCTAAGGGGGAGGTCCCGACTCATGCAAAGTTCCTTTGCGAGGCTCACATTTTGTGTCGTAGTTCTCATGGCTTTGGTGGCATGTTCGAAAGATTCAGGTGCCCCAGCTGGTTCGATTTATTTTGGAACCGCGAGTGATTACGATGGCGTGGTCGAAGCGGATATTGATCTCGTAGCGGAGCCAAGCGAAAAGCTTGTCGAGGATTCAGCTTTCGAAAAACGCGGCGATATTGGCTATCAACTTACCGGTGGTGCCGATCAACAAGTCAAAACTGAGTTTGATGCCAAAAACCCGCGAATACTCGCTTCGGTTACGAAAATATCCACGGCATTGGCGGCGCTTCGCAATGTTTCCGACGTCAATGTTGCGGAAGTTTCGGCGATGCTTCGTGAGAGCCATAATTATCAAGCCTCGATGCTACTCAGACGATTCGCGCAAACGGTTCTTGGTATGGAACTACCGCCGCCGAAGCAGCCTAGCCGAGGCCGAAGTGCGGCACACACTTGCCCCTCGAACGGTACTGTTGAAGCACCTGCCGCGCGTGAGGTTTTAAGCTGGCTAAAAAAGATGATCTCGGCGGATTGGACAAATGCCGAGCTCGCCGACGGCAGCGGCTGCAGCTATGAAAATAAAATGTCGCCGGAGCAGTTGGTTGAAATACTCCAATATGCTGATTCGCTCGGGCCTGCGTTTTCAGATCAGGACTTCGCGAGTCTTCTCGCGTCTCCAGGTAGAAGTGGGACGCTACGCTCACGCTTGGGCGGTCTTTCAGGTCGAGCCAAAGTCTTTGCCAAAACGGGAACGCTTAATGGGGCAATCACTTTGGCCGGTTATCTTTTTGTTCCGAAAGGTAAAGAAATCGAAAAGTACTACTTCGCTGTTTTGATATCGACAAATTCGCGTGCCGAGGCACGCTCTGCACGCGCACGAATTGATTACCTGGTGAAATCCTGGGCACGAAAACTGGCCAGTTAGGTGTCATATGCCAGAACTACCAGAGGTTGAGACCGTTTGTAGAGGTCTTGAAAAAATCTTGCAGAATAAGCCGGTGATCAAGCGGGTGCGTCTTCTGCGGAAAGATTTGCGTTTTCCGATTCCCCCGAGACTCCCGCGGGCCTTGAGTGGCGAAGTGATCATCGGAGTTCGTCGCCGAGCAAAATATTTGTTGTTTGATACCGAGAGCGTGATCCTGCTCAATCATCTTGGGATGACGGGCAGCTGGCGGCTTCTTGCTCGCAATGAAGAGCTCGGTAAACATGATCATTGTCTGATCGAACTCGCTGACGGGAGAGTTCTGGCGTTTCGTGATCCGCGGCGCTTTGGCCTTCTCGATCTCATTAAACCTGGCCAGGAGGCAGTGCATCCGCGCCTGAAGGATTTGGGCGTCGAGCCCTTAGATGGGTTTTCAGCGGAGTTACTGTTAGTAAAGTCGCGAAAACGTAAAGTCCCGATCAAAGTCCTCTTGATGAATCAAAAGATCGTGGTCGGTATCGGCAATATCTATGCGTCGGAAGTTTTGTTTCGTGCGGGCGTAAGACCGACACGAAGCAGTGGCACGCTCACTCGCGGAGAGTGTGCGCGTATCGTCGAGGCGGTGAAAAAGGTGCTGGTGAGTGCGATCCGCGCCGGCGGGTCTTCGATTCGTGACTACCGTAACCTTGGCGGTGAAGAGGGTGGTTTTCAGGATCAGCATTTGGTTTACGAGCGAGCTGGTGAGCCCTGCAGTATCTGTAAGACAGCGATCAAGTCTAAGGTCATGGCGGGAAGAAGCACCTACTGGTGCCCAAGGTGTCAAAGCTAACACTCGTGGCCAGTCTCGTGGCCAGTCTCGAAATCAATCGCGTGGCATATTTTCTCAAGATCGCCTATTCTTAGATCTAAAGAGGTACCATTTCACGTGAGCGCGCCGCCATTTCATCGCGAACCTAGTTTTCAAAAGTTGATTCAGCGTCGACTCCCGGAATTGGAAACACTCGAGCGACTGCTGAGGAGCTTTCAAGGTAAAGCTCATATCAACATTGAAACCACGGTGTCACATGGAGGCATGGAGTTTCCGCTCTACAGTGTTGTTGTAGGCTCGGAGGATAAAACTGCCACGACCCTCGGTATTTTTGGCGGCGTCCATGGTATCGAGCGCATTGGCTCGCAAGTGGCAATAGCCTGGATGCAGACCATTCTTGAAGTCATGTCGTGGGATGAAACCTTTCGCGAACGATTGAAGCATTCGCGTTTGGTGTTCATGCCCATCGTCAATCCGATAGGAATGTTTTTGACCCGTCGCTCAAACGGTAACGGTGTTGATCTTATGCGCAATTCACCGGTGATTGCTGAAGAGGATCCCGGGTTTTTGATTGGCGGACATCGGATTTCTAACCTCTTGCCTTTTTATCGCGGTGAAGTTCGCGACGAAGCGACCATGGAACCCGAGGCGCGCGCCCTCTGTACCGTGGTCGAGCGTGAACTTTTTCCGTCGCGTTTAAGTCTCTCCATTGATTTGCATTCGGGCTTCGGTTCCGTTGATCGTCTATGGTTTCCGTACGCCAAAAGTCGCAAGGCACCGCCGAATCTTCTTGAGATCGTTGCCCTCAAGCGCGTGTTCGATCGCAGTTATCCCAATCATTTTTATCGTATCGAACCGCAGGCGGCGCAATACACGACCCATGGAGATCTTTGGGATTGGCTCTTTGATCGTAAGCTTAGCCGTTCGCCCGGAGAGCTCTATATTCCATGGACTCTCGAACTCGGTAGTTGGATTTGGTTAAAGAAAAACCCACGCCAGCTTTTTTCGAGCCTCGGGGCATTCAATCCGGTGCAGCCGCATCGGATTCAACGCATACTCCGGCGCCATTTGACTCTCTTCGATTTCATGCACCGAGCAGTGATCAGTCCCGAACCGTGGACGAAGCTGGAAGATACGGATCGAGCTCAGCTTCTTCGTCGCGCCAATGATCAATGGTATAAAAATGAGCGTTAAAATTGACTCGCATTGGATTTTGATTCGTGGACTGGCGCGCGAGGCGAGACACTGGGGTGAATTTCCGGATAAGTTCAAGCAGGAGCTCGCGCGCGAGGGTGCGAATGTGCGCGTTGATGCGATTGATCTACCGGGAGCAGGGCGTTTTTCCGAAATGCGTTCGCCGCTCAACATGGCGGAGATCACCGAATTTGTGCGCGATAAATTTCTTGAGATACGCCGCCGGCAACGTGAATCAGGCGAACATCCGGAACGTACTTTTCTAGCCGCGATGTCACTTGGCGGAATGGTCGCTAGTCAATGGATGGAGATGTGGCCGCGTGATCTCAATGGCTGCGTACTTATCAATACCAGCTTTCGAGGTTTTTCTCCGCTCAAGCATCGTCTTCAGCCGCGCACCCTGAGGCATTTCGTCGGCATCCTTCGTAATCAGTCTGATGCTGTCGCCAGTGAACGACATGTTTTGGCATTGGTGAGTAATCGCCCGGAGCTGCGGGAGCACACTGCGCGAGAGTGGGCTGCCATACGACACAGTCGACCGATGACGCTTGAAAATCTCGCGCGCCAGCTTTTCGCCGCTTCACGCTTTGAGCCGCGTATCGTGGAGCCGACCGTGCCGGTACTTCTACTCAATAGTTTGCAGGATCGAATGGTTCATCCTGCCTGTTCCGAAGTAATCGCCGATCGCTGGCGGCATGCGCAACTCTGCCGGCATCCCAATGCTGGGCATGATTTACCGCTCGATGATGCCGAATGGACGATCAGCCAAATCCTCAAATGGTATCGAGCACTCTAGCTCGCATGCGGAAGATTTAGATTTTTTACTGGTAGACGTTGTAGCTTCCGCCACCAGATGCGTTGCCGGCGGCGTCGTCCGAATCGTAGCCAGAATCAAAGCCAGAATCAAAGCCACTGGGCCCATAGGGCGACGGTTGAGAGGATTGTTGGTATTGAGGCTGGTACTTGGGGGTCACACCGTCACTGACCAGCTCTTTGATGACGCCCTCAAAGCCAGGCTCAGCCGTGCAGCTGATCTGCATGGCTTCTGGCGGGAGATTTCGGCCTTCATAGAGCATGGCGACGCGTCCTGGGCCGGCGGAAAGTGCTGGCAGACACATCTTAAATTGTTTTTGATTAGGAGTGGCTTGCGTGACTCGAATGAGGCATCCGTTTCGTTTATTTCCGGTGTTTGTCAGGTTCATCCATTCGTGACTGACTACTCGGCGCATTTGGCCTTGCGGTCCCGCCTTGAGGATCGTGTCCATTTCGACGTTGAAGCCCAAAGGACGGTACCGATAAATAAAGGGGCCGCCTTTGCATTCCATGGTGGGTACGGCATAGAACGAATCATTAATCGCGATCGCCAGACGGTCCATGAAGGCGCAGTCATCGCTCTTGGTGAGACGCGGATTTTTGGGTGAACCTACTCGCAAAGCCCCTGAGCGGTAGCGAGTAACGAGCGGTGCGTGTGCCTCGCTTGTACGCTCAAAGAGCGAAAGATCGCTCTGTTCCAAGCCGGGTGTGTTTTGCCAACGTGGGTCTTTGGCCGGGCCGACGAGGATACAAAGGCTGGGATTATCAGGATCGCGTTTCGCGCGAGCGAGTTGCTTGCTTTCGGTTTGCTTCTTTTTAGCGGCGATAGGTGAGGGCGCGGCAAAGGCACTATTAAGAACAGTGGCAGTAGTAAAGCCATAGGCAAGGACGAGAGCAAAGCCAAAGGTAACTACGCGCCCAATTGGCCGCGCAATTTTGACCTGCACGCAATTCCGCAAACCATCGCCTAATCCCAACATTTTCGCCTCGTGGTCTCTGTCTCTTGCTATTAACAAACTGCAAAGATGCAAGGCTCTCGCCAGAAAACACCGTTTCAACGCGGTCATAGAGTCTCTGGTGCACATTTTCGTGAGTTGAATGGGCGATCTGTCGCCTCATGCCGGAAGCGCGTAGGCAGGTGTCAAAGATTTCGACAAAATTTGCGCTCTATCTAGAATTTGTGGAGGTTCGGGCTTCCGTTCGCAGTTCACTCATGGAATGCTGAGATTCCAGCACGTACGCCGTTCAGTTTAGGTAGTCAAGGTGGATGGAGCGCGATGGATCAGAGGTGCAATCGCGATTTTGCCGTATTGTGTTGGTTTTAAAAAATCGAACTTGTTTACACAAAAGATTTGACAGGTGTTCAAGAGCGTTTTGTCGACAAGTCGAATCCCCTTTCTTAATTCCCCTTTTAACGCTCATCTTGCCCCCTGAGCAAGAGCAACACCGAAACTGTTT
>SXRI01000277.1 GCA_005793615.1 Bdellovibrionales bacterium | reverse complement strand
TTGCGATCGCCGAAGGTCAGCATATTATTATGCATCCAATATTTGACGAACGGCTTACCGGTCGCACCTTCACTTTGCGCAATTTCATTCTCATGGTGCGGAAAAATCAGATCAGCGCCGCCGCCATGGATATCGATCGAGTCCCCGAAAATCGAACGGATCATCGCCGAGCAATCGATATGCCATCCCGGGCGGCCCTCACTCCAAGGAGCAGGCCACTTCGGCTCGCCTGGTTTTGCCGGCTTCCACAGTGCAAAATCCATCGGATCACGCTTTTTCTTATCGACCTCAACCCTAGCGCCCGCCTCGAGGTCATCAAGATTCTTGTTCGATAACTTTCCGTACCCGTCAAAGGAGCGAACGCTATAAAGCACTTCACCATCGGCCGTCACATAAGCCTTACCACGCTTGATCAGATCGCTAACGAACTCAACAATCGCCCCCATGGTATCTGTCACTTTGGGATTCATGCTGTGCGAGCGAAGATTCAGGCTAGCGAAGTCCTTTTCGAACTCAGCGATGTAACGCTCAGCGATCTCGGCAGAGGGCACACCTTCTTTATTGGCACGATCAATGATCCTGTCGTCAACGTCGGTGTAGTTATAAGCTAAAGTCACCTTGTAGCCGCTTTTCTCAAGCCAATTGCGCACGAGATTGAAAAAAATCGGACCGCGAAAATTCCCGACATGCAAAAAATCATAAACTGTAGGGCCGCAAACGTACATTTTCACTTCGCCCTCTTTCAGAGGAACGAAGTTCTCTTTCTCACGGGTTTGCGTATTGTAGATTCTTAAGCTCACAGTTAACTCTCCTCATTAGGTCCACCGACACCACTACCGATTCACTCTAGCCCCGCGCTAAACAAATATCGACCCGACGAATAAGTGAAGACTTCGGCAGAAGCGGCACCAATATCTTCAACTCGGTTCCGTGCGGTTGCCCGATCACGGCCACGCGAATTGGCTGAAAGAGCTGCTTGCCTTTGGCGTCAGCAACGACCTTCACGCGATCCTGAATGGCGTTAAACTCGGTTTCTGAAATGCGTTCACCCGGAAATTTCACAAGCTCTTCTTTCCACGCCTTCCACACGCGCCCCGCCTCGGGCCAAGCAAATACTTCTTCACCGTCAGCGGCGATCGCAAACTTGCTATCCGCCAATGGCAGAAAAAGCGTTTCCGCATCGGCAAGTGTCGTCATCTTAGTTTTAAAGACACTTAACGCTTGATCACGCCACGCGGAATCCTCAGCCATCGGAATCTCAAGTCCTGCACGTTTCAAAAACGGCTCTACTCGCCGCCACAACTCATCATGCGGCAAAGCACGTAAATACACCGAGTTCATCCACTCTAGCTTGGCATCGTCAAAAACCGCAGGAGCCGGGTTGAAGCGTTCATGTGTGAACTGCTCGATCTGCTCCTCGCGCGATATGATCTCCTGCCCTTTCGGCGATGACCATCCCGAAAGCAAAATGAAGTTATTCAAAGCCTCAGGCAGATAGCCCTTCTCTTTGTAATCATGGCAGCTGGTCGCGCCGTGACGCTTGGACAACTTTTGTCGGTCCGGGCCGAGAATGAACGACAGGTGTCCAAAGCGCGGCATCTCGTAACCGAAAGCCTCAAAGAGCATCATTTGCCGCAAAGTATTCGACAAATGCTCTTCCGCGCGGAAGACGTGTGTGATCTTCATCAACGCATCATCGATGGTGCAACAAAAGTTATAGACCGGCATACCGTTGGAGCGAATGCACACAAAGTCACCGACCATATCTGACGGGAAAGTGACATCACCTCGCACGAGATCATGCAAAACAAAGTCGCGCACCTTGCTCTCATCTATTTGGTTACGAAAACGGATCGCCGCCTTTTCTCCACTTGCGATCCTCGCCTTGGCCTCCGCAGCAGGTACGATCTTATCCGGTGGCCCCAGAGGTTTACCGGCAGCGACCGCCGCCTCTTTAATTTTCTCTAACTCAGCATCATCACGAAAATCATAATAAGCCCTGCCACTATTCACCAGGCGATCGGCATGTTCCTGATAAATCGCCTTTCGCTGGCTCTGTCGATAGGGACCATAGGGCCCCATATCCTGCAATGTTTCCGGGTTCGGACCTTCATCCCACTGAAGCCCCAACCACTTCAAATCAGCGATCTGCATGCGCATCGACTCCTCGGTCGAACGCTCAAGATCGGTGTCCTCAATTCGCAGAATGAAGTCGCCAGCAAAGTGTTTGGCATAGAGAAAATTATAAAGCGCCGTGCGGGCGCCGCCGACATGGAGATAACCAGTGGGACTGGGCGCAAAACGGACGCGGACTTTCTGATTGGAAGCCATGAGAACCTTTCCCTAGAGTCTTTCCACCTGAGCACGGAAGTGCGTCGGTTAGGATAACTGAAATCCTTATTGAAAAGCAGGGAAAAGCTTAGAAAACGCACCTTTGCGGTGCGCCGCATGGCATTGTTTGAACGAGCTAACTGAAATCTCACTCACGCCAGCAAATACGATCCGGGGTCGTGCCACCACGACACTTCGCTACATCGACCGATTGAATATAGCCACTACCGCCGGCACGAATATTTGCGGTGATCACAGCATTATTGATGCAGCCATAGTGATTCTCATATTTCATACTCAGGCCAGTGGCGGTGATGAGACCCGTCATGTGCCCGTCCCAAACATGATCAACACTCGGAAATTCCTGGATTGAAATTCGACCGCCCGATTTTGAAAAAATTTCCACTTGCGCCCTTTTCGCGCCACTCTCATAAGACAACTTCAAAAGCTCACCTAGACACCTAGAATTGTTTTACCCTCACAAGTCACAGTAGCCTTAGCCTGCGAAGCACCGATCAGGGTCAGGCTCATGAGCACGATTGCCAAATTCCTCATGCCTTTCACTGGGTTTTCCTTTCAACTGGTTTCTCAATTAGCTCTCACTTCGACAAAACTCACCTATTTTGGACGAACTTAATCCTGCCGCAAAACTAATCATCCCAATCATGGTTATCGAGGGAAAAAATGCCTGACGCGCACCTTATCAATACCCTGTGGATTGTTTTCTTTAGGTTATGACTGCAACTATGATCTGGATCATACCTCGATTTTCGATTATCTCAGACAAACGAATTAAGAAAACTTGATACTACCAGAGGAGGATTGAGGGCTTATGAAACGAAATCTATTGTTTATCTTAGTTGCAATGTTGGGGTTGTCGGGCTGCGCCCAAGACGGCATTCCGCTACTGGGAATGGATGACAGCGGCAGCATCCTCGAGCGTTACGCCAGTGACGAAGAATTCCGCGAAGAGCTCACCAAGGCGACTTCGCAAGTCAATCATTCAACCTTCACCGCACTTCGTTCCAGCGGCCAGGATCAGTCAGGCATGCTGCGCACGGTGGTTGTTGGCCTCGGCTTCACCTTTCAAGGTGGTTTGGGTCCCTTCATCACTGCGAGTGCGCAACCGAAAGTACGCTTCGGTTTCTCGAACAGCAAAAAACCGATCACTCCGTAACTTCAACTGACTAGGTTAGACAGCTTAAAAATTCAGGAGAAAACATGAGACTTTTATTTCTATCATTAATGACCGCTGTGTCCTTCGGACTCGTCTCGGCGACCGCGATGGCAACACCGAAGAACGCCGGCTATGTTCCGCAAGATTGGTTTGTACTTCCCGAAGACAGTGGCGCTGAGAATTTCGCAGGCCCCTCGGCCCTCACAGAGGGCAATGACAACCTCAGCAACAGCTTAAAGCGCATCTTTGGCGCGCAACGCGATGCTTTGTCTTCAGTGAAAGCTCCCGCGGTTCCTATGGGCGCACCCAGCGACAAACCCAAAGACTGGGTCCCGTGGCGTTTTGCGTTCTTTGCTTCTGACTTGACTCTTTCGGCCAGCGGCCTGATCGGCGTTCTCGGCTTCAAAGGCTCGCCATCAGTGACTGTCTATTGGATGAAAAAAGAAGGCCAAGCAAAAGAACAACTCAAAGAAGAACCTAAAATGTCTTTGAGCGAATCCACTAAAGACGCACCTTCGTTCTTCATCGACGAAACAGCTTCGAAGACACAAATGGCGAAGCAGGTCGATGCGATCCACCGCACGGTTGTCGCTAGCGGCCGCGTAAAGAACACCAAAGGTCTGCGCTCGGAACTGACCAAGACCGTCAATCGCTTCCATGAAATGACTAAAGTTGTAAGCGCATCGCCATCTGACGTTGAATGGTACCCTTCTCGCCTGCGTCTTGACGTTCAGGTCAGCGCAACAGGCCGAGTAAAATGGGGCACTGTCGGCGGTGACGTGAAAGTTCGCCTTGAGTGGTTCCGCATTCAAGGGCCGGCTCATAAAACCGCACCGCTCGTTGCGGCCAAATTCACCAACACCCAAAGTGGCCTGCGCGATTTGATCGGCGCGGTTTCTGAGGACTTGGTGGCTGCTACAGCTATGGTTCCCGCTCCGCACTTCTGGGCAAATGACTTCAACATTGGCCTCGGCATCACTGCCAAAGGTAACGTTGGTATTGCAAAAGGTAGCGCGAGCGCCTTCGGCTACGTCTACTTCACCCACGTTAAAAAAGAGAAAACTCGTCCTGGCTTCGTCGAGAACGCGGTTGCCAACCGATTCGAT
>SXRI01000276.1 GCA_005793615.1 Bdellovibrionales bacterium | reverse complement strand
TTTGGGTATCGTCACTCTGCGATTAAAGAGCATAAATACTCTTTAATCGCAGACAACGCGACCAGGGAAAGTGGCCAGAGCGTTCGGCCAGAGCGTTCGACCAGAGCGTTCGACCAGAGCGTTCGACCAGAGCGTTCGGCCAGAGCGTTCGACCAGAGCGTTCGACCAGAGCGTTCGGCCAGAGCGTTCGACCAGAGCGTTCGGCCAGAGCGTTCGACCAGAGCGTTCGGCCAGAGCGTTCGGCCAGACTACGCGGCCAGACTACGCGGCCACGCGATTGAATCAGTGGATATCTCTAAAGGACGAAGTTTAAGTCAGTGTGTTCACGAACCATAACAGCGGTCGAAGGACACGGTTTCGCTCTCGGGCCCCATGGTGAAGACACCGGTACCGCAGCCGCTCAAGATGAGTGTCGAGCTCTTGCCGTCACTGCAGGTGGACGACCAACTGCCCGAGGTTGCGCAGTTGCAGGTCGAGCCCCACGTGACATCAGTCGGAACATAGGAGCAGACCACGCCAGTAATGTTGTTGGTAACTTTGAGCGCAGCGCCGCCGGTGGAGGTCAGCGTGCGGCCAGAGCGTAGGGCGCCGGTGATCGTGAGTGCCGCCGTGGTTTCGGTGGTGAAATCAAACAGAGTAGAGCCGCTATAAGCGAGAGAACGGCGAATACCATCATTGGTAAAGCTGAAAACTCCGCTTGCGGTACGAGTGACGACTTGTCCATTTGTTCCGGTCTTTGTTGCGGTGAGAGTGCCGCCACGGCGACCAGTGATGGTGAAATTCGGACTGCGGGTGATCGAGTGACCGTCGGCAGCGATGGCGCAGACACTGTTGATCGCGGTGTCGTTCCAGGTGAGTGTCACTGTGCCGTCCAGGGTGGTACTACCGATCGTGCAGCTGTTGAATGTACGGGTGATGACGTTGCTGGAGCAGGAGCTAAAGGTACTGGCGGCAAAGCAGGTCGTTGCCTGGGCTTCAGGTACCAACGCGCTAGTAAATGACCTGAGTTTAGTATGCGCCGGTGCACTAGATGGCATGAGGCGCGCAAAGGCGCGTTCGGCTGACTTGGTCTCAAGGCTTGTTAGACTTCCACCGGAGCCGCCGGACTCATCCACTGACGCCATGGCATCGCCAATCTGTTGACTTGTCTCGGAGATATCGGTGCCCGTGGTTGCGTTTTCATTTTTCTTACAACCACTGAGGGCGACAAATAGGCTGAAGGTACTTAGAGAGAAGATCTTAAGAACGTGGGTGTGAGTCATTTTTGTTCCTCTCGAGTCGTTTACGGAAGACTTAAATTAGGATACCTAGCTTTCCAATAATTGTAGACTGATTGCATTTGTGTATCACTGAGGTCGCCCTCAAAGAGCACGACCTCATAAACTTTGCCTTGAAAAGCCGAAGAGGCATCGCCGACATGGAGGAAGGAGATTTGTGGCTCTCCCGTGAAGGCCTTCGACGTCGACGTCCAAACCGATTTGTTTACGGAAATTGAAAGCGTATCACTGCCTCCCGGTCCGGGATTGCTCAGGGTGCGTGTGCGTTTAAAGGCAATCACGTGCGCGGCTCCCGCGGCAGGAACTCCGTTGACAGTCATGGCGCTGGCGGTGCCACCGGCCGCAACGGCCGCAGAAAGCGAGGTGTCGCTCGTGAAGTTAAAACTAAAGCCGTCGCCTCCAGCGGAGGGATGATTAGTGCCATCCCATGCAGACAAGACTCGACCGTTACCAGCCCATTTTAACAAAATCAAACCGCTCATAGCACCGTAGTTCAATGAGCTTGCGCTGAAGCCTGATTGGTAGACCTTTGAATTCGCCGCGCCAAAGTTCATATACGGGTAGCCGCTGGCATCCGACGCGAGTGCCACGTTCGATAGAAGAAACTCGAGCCCCTTCACGCGTGACATCCAACCGCTGTTATTAGCGAGTGCCCCACCCGCCGCAGTGGTAATATAGTTGGATCCGGGCCGGAGCCAAAGCTTCGGGCGTAAGCCTTCATACAGATTCGTTAACTGTGAGTTCAGGACCGAGTAAGTAACACGACTTGATCCACTCTCAACGAATTTGAGTTCGGTTTCGCGGGTGGTGTCGATTGTGCGTAAGGAAAACTTGGCATAGCTGTCGGTGATATTGCGACTGGCGCCCGAGTGGGTGAAAGACATTGGCCTGGAAGTCGTCATCGATCCGGTTAGGGTGCAATCAGTGCGTAGCTCTGCAGAATTGGTGCTTGAAATACTCAAAGTGAATGTTGAGGCTGCGGCGCCGCGGGTCGTGGCTCCACAGAAGGGATCTGTCAGTACGACGTCGTAGTCGGAGCACAGGGATTCAAATGAACCAATATTGGCGGTGGTAGTCGGAGCTCTTTGTGTCGGCGTTGGTGCTGCGGGCAGAAGGTAGAACTCGCTGGTTTTCGTCAAACCATTACTACTGGCATTGATGGTAATAGAGCCCGATGTCCCTTCGAAAAGTAAGTAGGCCGTCGCCGTTGATTGACCGGCTGGAATATCGATGGAGCTAATGTCGGTCGTGCAATCGGGATTCGCTTTGATGGTGGCCACACCAGGACCTGTGACAGAGAGGCTCACGGTTGCGGGCGTTATTTGTATAACGGGCCCTGTGGCGTTCGTCTTGAAGACACTGACCGGCACGCAGGTTTCCTGATGATAGGCGACTGTACCTATACCGGTCATCATACGTCCGGTGTTGATTTTGAGCTCAGGAACTCCGCCACCACCCTGGTTCGAAAAGTTATCTTTGCGCATATGGATACCGCCCAGATGTCTTCCGGCCTTGAACGGACAGATGGCAAATTCCGTTTTGCCATATTCAGTGGCTACCATAGGAAGAGTCAGCGAAAAGGTCTGCCCCGCCGTATCCGCCGGCATAGCCATTTCACTAACGGCACTAAACCCTGAAATGCGTCCGTCGACCATGGCATCGCAGGGCAAATCATCTTCCCCTTTGAAGCCAGGGTCGCCATCGGGCACCACGCGTTTGAGCACTCGAATGCCATCGAGGATAGTGTTGTTAACTCCAGGCAAGAGTTTGAAACGCATGACCGTATCGTAACTAGCAGGCGCGCGTCTCATTTGAAACGGCATGACCTGTCCTTCAATATTGTTAACGATATCGCCCATGAATATCGAATAGAAGCCAAAGGGGGTTTTTCCCCAGTTAAACCCACCCATCGCTGAAGGACGAAAGGCGAGATAGCTTTGGAACTCCTCGCTGTTGGAGTTCAACAAATCAGCGTTCGCACAAATCGCGCCACCAGTGACGGAGATGGTGGATGTGCTCGGCGCGCCCGCAGAATAAGTGAGGAGAGTCGTCCCGGCTAAGTCAAAAGCACCTGTCATTTTGTTATAACGAGCCGGATCAAGATAGCAGGCGCGGCGAGTGCCGACTCCGGGGCCGAAGTAGCCGGCGTAGTAGATCTTTCCCTCGCGGTTATTAGTCCACACCTGGCCGCTACCATACGACATTTTGGAAACTGACTGCGGACGCTCAATGCGAATCACGGCGGTGTTGGTCGCAAGATTATCAAGAGTGGTCGGGCCATTTGAGAGACTGGTGCCATCTTCGAGCACATAATCAAAAGGAATCTCTTTGAGTCCGAAGGCATTGAACCAACCAGCGAAAATCGCGGTCTTGGTCACCACCATCGATGGCTTTCCGGGCGGTGTGTACATGATCGAGAGTTTTCCCGTAGGGCCACCCAGCGGAAAGCGAGTAGGATCGAGGTAGCGACCCGAGATCATTCCCGAGGTCAGAGATGTCGAAGTTGTCACGGAACTGACCGGAATCTCAATGGCAACATCGGGAAGATCAAAATTGGCTGGCCTATCGTAGTTGTCGCCGTAATAGAAAACACTACCACCGGTCGATTGAGCGTAGACCGTGAGGACCTGCACAATTCGTCCGCTTCCTTGGGGGACATCCAACCTGAATGAAGAAGGCGGGGTGGGTTTTACGTCACAGCTCTTGCAACCGTCCCAGCTGTGCAGGATCGGTGATGGAATCCCAGGTCCGCTGACGTTAATCACGACGTGATCTAATGTTAGGGTGGCCAGTCCGCGCACAGAGTCGGGAACGGCAATCGATATTGATGATGAAGTGGTGCGCTCACCGCGCGTGCAGCCCACCAATAAAACGAGGGGCAAAATGAGTATGGGTGTCAACACGGCAAGGCCAAAAAGGCTTTTTACTGTTTTCATCCAACGCTCCGCTCTTAATTTACTGCAAGATTCTAGAGTACTTATCGGTAAAATGCCGGAGGCTCTCAAAGTCCTGTACTGTTCCGAGATGCACCGGTGGATCATATTGGTGGATCGTCTTAAGCAGAGACGCTTTGCGCGGCCCGATGTCTAATTCTTAAACATGGTCAAAATGCCAAATCAAATTTACGCGGCATTGAGCTGCGAACAGGCTCGGCACTCCGCTTGCTTTAGTGATTAGGTAAGAACTTAGTAATTGTCTAAGGGCGGCGGAAGGCATCCTGCAATGCATGCATTCGTCGCAACTGATTAAGGCCCCTGACCCCCCCCTTCCCCGGCGGAGCCGATCCCCCCTCGGCTCCGCCATTTTTTTCGCGTTCCGCACTTGCGTACAATCACTTGCCTTTTTGAATTCTTCCGAATCTAATCTTCCCTTAATGGCGCTCGAACTTTGGGTCGAATTTTTTGAAGACTTAGAACAGATTCGCGGTAGATCGCGGAACACGATCATGGCCTATCGCCGTGATCTTGAACTCTATGAAGAGTACACGAACTCGAGTCGAGATATTCCCGGCTTTTATATTTTCATGAAAAAGCGCCAGCTCTCGGCTCGTTCGCAAGCGCGGGTGATTTCGTCGCTGAGAACTTACTTTAAATTCATCGAGTCGCATGGCAAGCAAGTGCCTGAGCTACGCGAACTAAAGGCGCCAAAGGTCAAAGTGGGTCTGCCGAAGGTTCTGACTCCTGAGGAGTTTCGCCGTCTTTACATCGCCTGTGAGACCGATGATGCCAGTCGTACCTCGCGCAATCGCCTGACGCTTCTGCTGCTCTATGGTTTGGGTTGTCGGGTGAGCGAGCTGATCTCCTTGAATCTGCAGGATTACCACGAAACCGATTCGTGGCTGGCCGTGGTCGGTAAGGGTAATAAAGAGCGCGCGGTGCCTTTGACCGAACTCCTTAATACGGAGCTGAAAGCCTATTTAGCCAATGCGCGGCCGCATCTGATGCGTGAAAAGACCACCTCGATTTTGATCAATGACCGTGGCCATCGACCATCGCGCGTTGATATTTGGCGGTGGTTGGCGGCGTGGTCGGTTCGCGCTGGTTTTGATGAACCGGTTAGTCCGCATCGCTTCCGCCATGGTTGTGCCACGGCACTTCTGGAGGCTGGCGCGGATCTTCGTTCGATCCAGATGCTGTTGGGACACGCCAGCATTCAGACAACACAGATCTATACAACCGTGACCACCAAGAATCTCACTGAAACCATCGATCAGCATCATCCGTTGTCGCGTCTCAAAGACGACGTCACCACTTAATCAGTCACTAACTAATCGGGCCTGACCGGGTTTTGTCCGGGAGAGTTGTTCGCTTTGCGGAGGCTCTTTCAAGAGCGCGTGGACTTCTAGCGGTATTAGCACTTGGCATTCGTTTGCACCGAGACCGCCTCAAAAGAGGTGCCTAAACATGCGCGTACAATCCTATATTCGCCAACGAAATGGTCTGTCAGCAGAACTCATTTCTGTCGAGATCGAGCTGAGTCTGCAACCAGGGCTTCCACAGATTCATATTCTCGGTCTACCAGATGCGGCCTTGCGCGAAAGTACGCTGCGTATTCGATCCGCGATTCGCAGTCAGGGTTTTCGTATGCCGCAAGGTTCGCAGGTTCTTGTGCATCTACGGCCAAGTCATTTGCGTAAGTCGAGTCGCGGTCTTGATTTGGCGGTAGCTGCCGCACTACTTTGGGAGATGCGGCAAATCCCGCCGCCACCGCCAGATTCAATACCGGTTGTTTATGGTGCCCTGACCCTGGGGGGCGAAGTCGAAATTCCAGATGATGCCGAGGAGCTTACACCGGAGCCCGGGACCGTTGTCATTACCGGTCGTTCATCGTCCTATTCAATGGCGCCCGTCGAATTACCCTATGCCAGTTGGCGTCTGTCGCAACTGCGTGATCTAGAGAAAGCACCGCTCGTCAGTGCTGCACAGAATGAGGTGAAGTTTCAACGCCCGCTGGCAACAGCGCAGAGTTTTCCGCTCGCCGCCAGTCGCGTCGCTGAAGTGGTGGCAGCAGGCGAGCACTCAGTTTTGGTCGCCGGTCCTCCCGGAAGTGGCAAATCCACACTTGTCGAATCTGTAGCGGCGTGGCTCGAAGAACCTAACGTTGTAGGTCCTGCCAGTCGGTGCTTTGCAAAAGCGGAAAGTGGCTGTGCATGGCGTCCGGTGGTGCGTCCTCATCATTCCATCACGCCCTTGGCGATGATTGGTGGCGGCGGCCAGTTATGGGCCGGTGAAATCAGTCGCGCTCATTCGGGAGTTTTGATCATGGACGAGCTTCTCGAATTTCATCCCGAGATCCAAGAGAGTCTGCGTGAACCTATGGAGACCGGTTCGATCACGATCACGCGGGCTGGACGTAGCAAAACCTTTCCGTCGCGTTTTCTCGCGCTTGCCACCACCAATTTATGTGAGTGTGGGCAGTACGTTCCGGGTGCGAGGGCTCTCTCGAAGTGCCGGTGTTCGCGGGCTCAGCGCCGGCGTTCAAGGGCCAGGTTGACCGGGCCATTTGCCGATCGCTTTGCGGTGCTCACGTTTTCTGATGGCTGGCTTGGCGCGAAGGCTGCGACGACTAAGGCAGCTGAGGCGACTAAGGCGCGAACGGCAGTTGAAGTCGGCGAGCGGGTCGCAAAGGCTATCGATTTTCGCCGTCAAATTCGCGAGCAGCGGGTCGCCAACGCTTACCTGGACAGCGCGCAGATCGAAGCGGGGCTGACGAGTTTTCAGCGTGCGATGCTACAGGATACCTTTGGTAATGGCTTATCCCTTCGGCGGCGTGACTCCGTTCTGCGTCTGGCGCGAACATTTGCAGATCTGCGTCAGAGTGTGACGCTCAGTCATCAGGATCTCGATGAGGCCATACACCTTGGTTTGCATGGCCACTTGCTTCTCGACGAGTGGCGCGAGTAGCCTTGTTTGCCTAAAAATTCAGCTTTTGCCTCGACGGGTGAGAAGGTATTTGACTGCCATCGACGTTTACTGTTTAACTCGAAACCTCAAATTTCCCTTGCGCTGGTGGTATGGCCGAGGAGTTAGGCACACGCCTGCAAAGCGTGCTACGGGGGTGCGAATCCCTCTACCACCTCCAATAACCGGATCTCCGGATTGGATAGGGATCTCCGGCTCTTTCCAGCGAAAAATCTCATTGAGCTTTGGATGGTTCACCAAATAGCGGTCGATTTCTGAGCGCACAGAGTACTCAAGCCGATGACGGTGGCGCAAAAGTTTTCGGCGAGTCGTGGTTCTTGATGGCAAGAGGTTTGCAGATCTTCCCGCGTGGTCCCATTTTGAATCCAAAAACTCTATTGCGAGGAGATTGAGAAGTGAGGAACGTTATTTTGGCAGGCTGTCTATTGTTGAGCGGGTCTATGGCTTTGGCCGGTCCGATTGAGTGTTTTAAGATCGCCTATGCCGATGTGAAATTTAATCTGAATGCCGAGGAAGCAGCGACCTTATGCAGTGGGGCGGAATCGAATGCTCCAGTCGAGTGTTATCGCAAGGCCGGAAAATTTCAGGATAGATGTCGCGTGAGAGTCGATTGACTACGCAACTGCGACAGTCGTAGCCGACTCACTTTCTTCTTTCAAGCAATTTAATTTGACTACTGCAATTCGTTGCCAATTTCTGGTTTCCTTTGACCA
>SXRI01000275.1 GCA_005793615.1 Bdellovibrionales bacterium | reverse complement strand
GCGCTTTGCGATGGCACAACGTGAAATCGGACTTTCTACCGGTGAGCCGCCTGCCTCTAAAGGATATACGCCCAGCGTTTTTTCAGCGCTACCGAAAGTCTTGGAGCGCGTGGGCTCGTTTGAGCATAAAGGTTCGATCACCGGATTATATACAGTTCTGGTCGAAGGCGATGACATGGATGACCCGATCGGTGACGCTGTTCGCTCCATTGTCGACGGTCACATTGTGCTCGATCGAAAACTTGCCAGTCGTGGACATTTCCCGGCGATAGATGTTTTGGCAAGTACCAGTCGGGTTATGCGAAACGTCGTTAGTCGGGATTTTGTGCAGTTGAGTCGGCAGATGCGCTCGCACATGGCAATTTACAAGGAAGCCGAAGATCTTATTAACATCGGCGCCTATAAACAGGGCTCCAATCCGGAGATCGACGAGGCCATTAGGTTGCATCCAGCCATCAATGAATATCTTCGCCAAGAGGTCGACGAGTCGACCGATATCGATAGTTGCGAGCAGTTCATGGCTCGCATCGTCGGCGGAGGGCACTGATGCGTAAAAAGTTTATCTTTAGCTTCGAGCGCCTCCTGAGTCATCGCCACAAACTGGAAGACCTGGCTCGGCGCAACTGGCTCGAAGCTCAAGCTAATGTGGATGCGGCCACCCAAAAACTCACGCAAATGTTTGAGGATATTGATCAAGCCAGATCTCGGGCGGCAAATCTAACCCGCGTCGGCGGCGCCCATGGCCCAGCACTCGCACAAGTGGATGAGTTCATCAACGGGCAAAAGATTTTCATTGAGCGGCAGCGCGGTGAAATCAGGGCGTTGACCGCTGAGGCCGAAAGGTTGCAAGAAATTTTAGTTGAGGCCGCCAAAGAGAAGAAGATTCTTGAGAAACTGCGCGAACGCAAAGTCGAGGAATTCAAGTTGCGAAGGAAAAAGCAGGAACTCAAAGAGGTCGATGAACTCGTGGTCACACGTTTCAGACATTCAGAGGATTGAAATGAAGAGCGGATATGAAAAGTTTTTTCAGGAAGCGCAACGTGCCTCGGGTCTGGATGAGGAGCGTCTCGGTGAAACACGTGCCCCGCAAAAAAATCGCCCGACCCCACGAGAAACAGCGGTCGAAAAACTGCGTCGCAATCAGCGGCGTCGGGCATTGGGACGACGTAAGCCTTTTCCACTTTATCCAGTGCTATCGACAGGAGCTCTTTTCGCTCTGGTAGCCGTCGCCTATCACTATTCGGATCATGTTGACGAGCTTCTGTCGAAAGTCGAGGTCGGTTTTCTTGGCCAGGCCAATGCCAAGACCAATAGCGCTGCCGGTGCCGGCGAGAAAGCTGAACCGGAAGCAAAAGCTGCAGAGAAGGCAGCAGAAAAATCTGCCGGCGAGGAAAAAAAGACGGCAAAAGATGCCGCGACAAATGTCGCCGAGAAGCCAACCGAGACTCTCAACGTCAAGCAGTGGACTCCCGAAGAGCTCAGCTTTTTCAGCAAGTTGAGCGATCGGAAAAAAGAACTCGACCTGCGCGAAGCCGAGCTCGTTAAGTTGGAAGAGGAATTGCAGAAGCGTAAGGTTGAGCTGGATGAGAAGTTGAAGGCTCTCGAGGCCATGCGTGCGGACATTTCCAAAACGCTGAAGTCACGAGTGGCCACTGACCAGGGAAAGGTCGACAAACTCGTCCAGGTCTACTCGAGCATGAAGGCGGCACAAGCCGCAAAAGTGATCGAGACGTTGAACGAGGATTTAGCTGTAGAGGTTTTGGATAAGATGAAGAAGAAAAGCGCGGCGGAAATTCTGGACATGATGAACGCAAAGAAAGCGCGCCGCCTATCCGAACTTCTGACCGGTTATGAAAGAACACCGGCCGCTCAAGAAGCGGAAGAGGCCGGTGCGGACACCGCTGCGGCTGGTCCGGCGATGGACGCGACTAAGCCTGAGGCATTGAAAAAGTAGATTGTTTATTGAGGAGCAGGAAGCTTGATTAACAGTATGATGCCGCAAAATATTTCCGGACCAGTTTCCGGAACAGCACCGCGAAAGCCTGAGAAGGCTTCGTCGGGCATTGCTGCATCAACAAGTTCCTTTGCCGAGGAGCTCGGCGCGGTTAAACGTGGAGTCGAGAAAAAATCAGATCCTACTGCCAGTAAGGTAGCGGGTAAGACACCAAAAAACACGCGCAGTGATCGCGATCCAGTTTTGAGTTCGTTGAATGCGCAGGCCAATAGTTCAGCGCAAATGCCAGCAGAACGCCCCGCGGCCGCTCCGGCCCAAGGTGAGACGCAAGTGGGGTCGACGGAAGTTGAGAGATCGCCTGTAGGCCGGCTCGGAGGGCGAGAAACCCCGAGAATGGCACTGCAAAAAGGGGAGAGCTTCGAGCGCAGTGGTGACGTAGACAATTTGTCGTCGGAAACCTCGAATGAACTGGCCCCCGATGACGTCCGTGGAATGAACGGTGCTCCGAACGGTGCTCCGAACGGTGCCCCGAACGGTGCCCCGAACGGAGCAATGACCGGTGGCGTGGATTCAAGTTCGCAGCCGGTGAGCGGCGCCTCGCAGCAGGCGGCACCAGGTGTAACTGGTCCGGTGCGTCCGCGAAGCCAGGATGAGAAAGAGATTCTTGAGGGAGTCGCAGCTGAAGCGCAGCAGTCGCAAGTTCAGGTGCGTCGCCAGGCCATGCAGGACTTCATGACAAGAATGCAGAATGAATTCGGCATTCCTCCTGAAAAAATCGTTGATGCCTTCGTGCGCATGGATGACGCGACTCTTCAGAAGCCGCCGGGCGAAGCGACCAAACAATTTTTAACTAATCTTGAGGTGCCGCCTACTCATGAAGGTCGAGTCGCGGAACTCTATAATCAAATGGTCAACACCACGGGTGAGGCCGCCCTGAATGAGAAACTGATTGGCCGCGAGGCCGGCCTGCAGATGAAAGTTCTCAGTCCGCGAGACGAGGCTTTGCGTAAGCTCAACGAATCAATCGATAAATTGAACAATGCATTTGCTCTTCGCGATCCGAAAGTCATGGTTTCGCCGTCGGCGCCGATGGATTCGACGATGAAAGCACAGCTCGCCGTTGAACAGATGAATGGCGAGTTGCTACGGATGGAGCGAGGTGCCCGGCAAGGTGACGGTCTCACTCCGCGTGAGAAAACTGAAAAATCTTCGACCGCCTTCGCGACGCTCGACGCAGACAACGTGGCAGATGAAGCATCGACGGAATCGTCAGCTTCCTTGTTGGGTCTGGGTGCATTGACTGGCGGCGCCGGTGCGGCCGGCTTTGAATCTACAAGCAGTGGCAGTGGCGGGAACGATTGGCAGGGACCTTCGGCTCGGCAGTCAGCTCAGCAGGCGGCAATGCCTCAGGCAGACCTAGCTTCGATCATGAACACGCCCGCACAATTCCGCATGCCGGAAATGGGTGAGAGCGTAAAGGCCAGCTCACGTAAAGTCGCGAGTGAAGAGAGCATCTTGACCACCGGATCCGAGGCGTCGGCAACGAGCGGTGACCCGGCAGCCCTTTCTGGTGCCGCGAATCCGGCTCTTGGACAGAGCAAAGATGCCTTTGCTGGTGGCCCGGCGGCTATGTTGGCGAATCGCCCGGCACCTACCGCGCAAGATGAGAAAGACAACGTCAAAGAGTTGATTCATCAGGCCCAACTCGCTCTGAAAAAGGGCGGCGGCGAGATCAAGATGGATCTGAAGCCAGAGGGAATGGGGCAAATCAAACTTAAAGTGAGTGTCGAAAACGGTCAGGTTAATGTCCAGATGCTCACCGAGAGCGATGCGGCCAAACGCTTACTTGAGCGCGGCTTGCACGAACTCAAGTCAGACCTGGCGGCTCATCAGTTAAAAGTAGAGAACATGAAAGTAGATGTCGGCCAAGAGCTGCAAAAACACATGGATAATGGCTCTGAGCAAGGGCGAGAGCAAACACGGCAATTCGCGAGTGATGTGATGTCACAGATGCGCGATCAGCGGCAGGCCTTCCAACAAGGATTCATGGAAAATCGCGGATGGCGGCAATATCCGCGCGGTGGCGGCGATATCGAGACAGGCGTTGAACAATCAACGCAGTCGAGTGCCGCAAAAATGGCAGCGACTTCGCGCGCCCGCCGAAATGATGCTGGCCGCCTGAACTTAGTGGCTTAGAAATAGAAGTAAAAGAGGACAGAGATTAAATGTCAGTCATGAACGTTAAGAGAAGTACGCAATCGTTTTCGAAAGCCGAACAGGGCAATGGCTTTCGCAACGATGGTGCACAGGCGAACTCGGCCACCGACATGCAGAAGGCGTTCGGTGAGCAGAACGTTGGCGACGTCCTTAATAAACTCGCGGATCCGAACTGGGTCGATCCCTCGAAAAAGGTACGGACGACGGGTGATCCGAGTTTGAGTAAAGATGCCTTTATGAAACTGATGTTGACGCAGATGAAGCATCAAGATCCTTCGAACCCGATGCAGTCACATGAAATGGCCGCGCAGTTGGCACAGTTCAGTTCGTTGGAACAATTAAGCAATATCAATGGCACACTCGAGATGATGAAAACCCAGTCAGCACCGCAGACCAACTATCAGGCGTTGGCGTTGATTGGTAAGCATGTGAGCGGCGATTCGTCGAAGTTGACCCGAGCTGCGGGTGATACCAAGCACGGTGTTAGTTTTGACTTGTTAGGTGACGCGGCCAACGTCAAAATTTCGGTCAGAGATTCGGGCGGAAATATCGTGCGTAAAATCGAGTTTGGTGCGATGAAAAAAGGTCGCAACTCCATTGAATGGAACGGCCTTAAGGACGACGGCATGGCCGCTCGCCCAGGTGAATACAAAATAGCAGTCGAGGGAATGAACACCAGCGGCGGAAAGATCTACGCCAAGACCGATTTCGGCGGTCGCATCACCGGCTTGAACTTCACTAATGAAGGTCCGGTGTTGATGGTCGGTAATCAGACGATCAAGCTCTCGGATGTGAAGAAGATCGAAGACAACGCTCCTGAACAGGTACCTGCGGGCGTATCAGCGACGCCTTTGAAAGTGATGTCGCCACCCGCTAAAGGTGGCCAGAATATTAAAACTGACGACAATCTACCGCCGGCAGAGGAAGAGACTAATCAAGGAAACATTTCGAGTATTCCGATGTCGCGTGAATTGATGACCAAGTTGGAGAAGCAGACGAGCTAATGGCGATAGGTACGGGTCCCGGAGCGATCTCCGGTCTCAATTCAAAGGGTTCTTTGGCTTCGCCTAGCGGAGTTGGCGGTGGAATCACCGGAATCAGTGGTGGAACCCAGCAGAACTCACCGCTTGGTAAAGCGGATGGAGCTGAGTTTAAGCGCGCCTTGGAGCAGGCGACAACGGTCGCGCGTCCGGCAACGGCCGGAACGACGGCGGCAAGTGAACTTAAGTTCTCGAATCACGCGATCGAACGCATGCGCTCGCGCGGGATAAATTTTCAGCCTGAGGAAATGAAAAACATCGCCGCGGCCGTAGCCAAGGCGTCTGCAAAAGGAGCAAAAGACACGTTGGTACTGGCGGGCGAAAATGCCCTGATTGTCAGCGTGAAGAACCAAACGGTCGTGACGGTAATGGATCGTCAGGCCATGAAAGACAACGTTTTCACGAATATCGATTCGACCGTTGTCATTTGATTTTAGATGTAAAAGCCCGCGAGCCATGATGGCGAGCGAGCGAAATTAAACAAACGGGCCGGTCCCATGTGTTGAATATGCATGGGGGGCCTCCATCGCCACCGAATGACTGACGTGGCGAGAACCTAGGAGGGGTTTCATGGGTATTCTTTCGTCTCTTTACACCGGTGTGTCGGGTTTGGCCGCGCAAGGTGAAGCACTCGGCGTCATTTCCGACAACATCGCCAACGCCAATACCACAGGCTACAAAGGCAGTCGCGCTGAGTTTCAGGACATCATTGCGAAGTCCCTCAATGGCGTTCCGGGTGGTAACCAGGTTGGTCGCGGTGTGAAGATCGGTGCCGTGAACCCGATTCTCACGCAGGGTAACGTTGATAACACCGAAAAAGCGACTGACCTTGCGATTTCCGGTGACGGATACTTCGTCGCCCGCGGAACCGACGGTGAATCCTTTACTCGCGATGGATCTTTCCATTTCGATAAAGAGGGTTATCTGGTGACAAACGATAACCAACGTATTCAAGGTTTCGAAGCCGATGAGAAAGGAAATATCGTCAACAAGCTCTCGGATATTAAGTTTCCTCGTGCTTTGATTCCGGCAAAGGCCACGAATAAGGTCAATATGGACCTGAACCTCGACTCGCGCATCGAAGTCGGCAAGCAATTTAAGATCGAAGATCCTCACACCACCTCGCACTATTCAAACGGTATCGAAGTCTTCGACTCACAAGGTAACAAGCATCTGGTGACTTTGTTCTTCAACAAAACCGCCGATCGTCAATGGGAAATTCATGGTTTGGCGGATGGCAAAGACATCAGCGGCGGTAAGCCAGGCGTGTGGTCAGAGGTTTGGGCGGGAAAGATCAGCTTCACTGTCGATGGTAAACTTGATACTGAAACAACTTCGAAAGAAGCGTTTAACTTCAACAATGGTGCCCTTCAGAATCAGAAGATCTCCTTCGACTTCGGTGATTCGATCACGACCGACAAGGGCAAAGGCCTTGCAGGATCCAAACAGTACGGTAAGGATTCTGATTTAATCACTTGGAAGCAGGACGGTTCCGCTGCAGGTACGATCACTAACCTCTCATTCAGTGACGAGGGCGTTTTGACGGCGCTGTACTCGAACGGTCAAGCGCAGGATCTTAGCCAGATCGGTCTTGCGAAGTTCGAAAACCCCGAAGCTTTGTACAAGGTCGGTAACAACCGTTTCAAAGAAGCGCGTGACTCCGGCACGGCGGCGGTGGGTAAAGCCGGTTCTTCCGGACGCGGTCGCTTGATCACGAAGTCTCTCGAACGCTCGACTGTCGACCTTGCGATGGAATTCGTGAACCTGATTCAGAACCAGCGAAATTTCCAAGCGAACGCCAAGACTATCACCACGAGCGATGAACTCTTGAACGAGATCATCCAGTTGAAACGCTAATTCTAGTTGAGTAGTTAGGTAGACTAAGCGCCCTTGCTAATGTGAGGGCGTTTTTTATTGGCCGAAGAGAAGGGTAATGCCGAGGTAGTGGCCGCTGAGTTGAATGGTATTGTCGCCGGCGGTAGAATCAATACTTTGGAAAGCGCCGCTTTCCACCTTATAAGTGTAACCGAACATGCCGACGAGCCAGTCCCGAAGTCGCATACTTCCTTGTAAGCCAAAATTATATGAATGCCTGACCCGTTGCGGAAGACCATTAGGCGTCTTTACCGAGGCCATCGCGCCATAGTAGGCAGCAAAAATGTGGTAGCCGTAAATTCCACCAAATTCATCAAGGAATGAAAAGCGTAGATCGGGTCCGTAGTTTTGCATTTTGTCGATCGTGATCTCTGTTGCAGAGATAGGTTTTAGAAAAGGCAGCTCGCGGTAACCGAGTCCGGCCCAAAGGCGCAAGCGTTGACCGCCGATAAAGCCGATCTTCGTGCCTAAGAGAAGACTGCCGCCTTCGTAGAAAAATGTCGTGCGATCAATGATGAAACCGGCCATGGAGAGAGCTGCGAGCATGCCGAGACCGCGTCCCGGAAACCAATAACCGCCGGCAAGCTCACTTGTGCCGCCGAAGATTTGCTGATCGACTTTACCGCCAACGTCGTTGGCTTGCGATTGGTAGGACTCAACCGAAGTGATCTGTTTCGCCCATCCGTAAAATTCGAAGGGTTCTTCAGCCGCGGTGATTTTCACCTGACTGTAGGCACCGGTCGCGAATTCTTGCGTCGGTGGAGCGTCAAAAGCAGGTTTTCGATCGGGTTCGTCTTCATAGTAGGCGGCGACTTGCCAGCGAAAACGACTGCGATCAGGAACGTAGATTTTTGTCCGTGGTTCGATGGTGAATTGATCGAGCACAGCTTTACCTTCTTGATCGAGTACGCGAACATGGTAACGCTCGGCCTCAGGGGATGTTTCCCACTTGAGCGTCACCTCGCTCTTGAACTCGTCGGTAGCGGTGAATTCTTCGCCTGGCTGCGGACTAAGGAGCTTGGGCGCGGCACCGAGGATGAAGAGCCGTTGCGGGGCACTCCATTCGGTGGTTTCGATCTTGTGAGTGAAGCGACCGGTCACACCGCGAGTTCGAACCCGGTAGGCGCCGACCGGTAGGCGCGCTTGAACCATCGGTGCTTTATCTTCGAAAATTCTGGCGCGACCCGATTCGTTTCTGGTGTAAACACGCACGACCTCGGCTTGATAGGCAATCACGTTGGCCTGGGTCTGAGCTAGGATCGGCGTTACTTTGAGTGAATTGTCGGTCGGGTCGATTTCAAAGGCGCGCCACTTGGCTTCAAGCAACGAAAGCGGGGGCGTCTTCGGCGCGTCGCTCGGAGAAGCACTGGAACTCTTGTCGTCTGTCGTCATCACCGGCATGACAGTCCACTTGAACCGTTGCGGAGAATCGAAAGTCATGGTGAAGGTCGGAAGAATAACCATCGTATCGCGTACGGTGCGTGCCCACATGTCACGTAGAACAAAATAGTATCGTTTGGCGCCAGGAACCTTCGGCCATTGAAAGCGCACCGTCAGCGGGGCGTTGCCGGCACGTTTGATGAATTCATCTTCACCCGGCCACCACTGGTCAGGGCTGATCTTGGCGCTGGCGCGGGGACCCGATTCGGGCTTCAAAGACTTGGTGTTTGTCGTACCGCGTGTCTGGTTGTGGTTCTGGCTAGGCGTCTCAGCAAAGGCGACTTGTGCTGTTGCGACCAAAGTCGAGAGGAAAGCTATAATGATTCTCTGGTGTGTCACACTTTATATTAACTCAACAAAAGGCGCGAATCTCACCTCGACCAAGGGCTATTAAAAGTCTGGTTCTGGACCCAAAAGACTAGGCAGGAGACTAAGCACGACTTAGTCAGCTCTCACTTGAGGGGATTGCAGTTTCACTTCAGCTGCGAAAGTAAAAGTCTCATTGAAAAGTACATAGGTGCGGCAGTTGGAGGCGACGGTCCCGCCCCAGCAGGTGAGTGCCGTTCGGCTCGCGACACCCATTGTTTGACCAGCTGAATTTGTTAACAAGAGATCGATGATGATTCGATCACCGGCATTGAAAGTTACGGATGATGTCGGAGTGATATTAACAGTCTGATGAGTTGGAGTTGCGCCAGTACACTCCGGGGTGCTGTTGGTATCGTTGGTGACGGGCGTCCACGAATGTACGGCCTGCGTAATGCCCTTTTGCGGTGTCCAGCGATAGATGTTAACGCTTCGTCCGGAATTGAGATTGTTGTGACTTTGCCCACAGCCGATTTGTAAGGTGAAGGCTCCTGAAATGGTGACGCCCGATTGGAGCGGCGGAGTCGCGAAACGAGTAAAATCACCGTTGGCGGTAGAGGTTTGCAGCAAGCAGGGGTCAGTATTGTTGCCAGGTATAAACGAGTAGTTGGTGGGCGTGGTAACAGTACCGACGGTGGTGTTCGCGACACGAAAGGTGTAATTGTGCGAACCATTCGCGCAATTGATTCCGGCGCCGGCCTTCGAGGTGGTTCCAAGTGGAGAGACAGTGTCATGCAAGTAAACAGTAGTAGCAGCCAGGGCTGGTGCGGTCAGTAGGACTAAAACTCCGCTGAACAAAACTACCTTATTGAGAAAACGGATTAGTTGTTTGAACATGTGTAGCTCATTGTAACCGTAACATCGGCGAGATTGGTACCGACGCTCACCAGATTGACCTGATAAACTTCACCACCTGAAACACTGGCGACGCCTGTTGGCACACCACCAGTAGCCGTGGCGGTGCTGGCGTTCAAGGTGATGGCGGCGGTATAGACATTGGTGGTAGTTCCGCAAGCGGAAGCAGCCGAGGCGGTACATTTCAACACATTGAACGTCGTGCCCGACGAGCCCGTTGCATTGACTGTGATTTGGGTATTCGTGATGGGGCAGCTCGATAAACCCTGGGGTACGGCGGCCAGCGCACTTTGTATTCCAGTGGTTACCAATCCAGGGAAATACCAGGTTAAGCTATGAACCACCGAATGGACATGGTCGCTACGTGCGAGAGTTGTGGCATTACCGGCATTGGCGGCGGCAACTCCCGCGGTGCCAGCGGTAACCACGGAGTAGCCTGAATCGGCAACGCCGCCATTACCTGTGCCTTTGACGAGATTGTTATTAGTAAGTGCAGCTGCGGCCTGTGCGAGATAGTTGGCGACACCATTCACGCCGATGCGCCACTGATTCGCCGTCGAATCATACGCAATCATGCCATTGGCAGTCGGTGCGGCACCCGCCGAAGTCGGTACTTGTAGGCTCGTGGCCGCCGAGAAGTTCTGGGCTCCCGTGCTCCAGGTGTTACCGGCATTGTAGGTATTGGAGCCATTGAAGATAGCGCCTGAGCTAAAGGTATTGGTGTTGCTCCAAGTATTGGCAGCGTTAATGAGCGGCACATTCGCCGACAAGCGGGCGTCAGCGAGTGTACCGGTCGATAGATCCGAGGCGCTGGTCGAACTCAGACTATCCCACGTCGCACCGTTGTCGCGATAAATGATTCTGGTATCAGTAGCAATATAGATGAGTCCCGAAGTTCCGGCTGCAGGTCGCGATGCGAACACGCCCTCTTGTAGTCCTGTGCCGCCGCCGTAGTTTTGCACGCCATCTGTGATGCCGAAGCCGACGAGAGTGGTGGGATTCGTGCCGCCGGTGACACGGCCCTTGGCATCTACCGTCACTGACTTGTAGGTGCCGGCGCCAACGCCGGAATTGGCAAGAGTCAGAGCGGATGAACCCGCTGATGAGGTCGCATCGCCTGTGAAGGCCGGCAGCCGCGCCGCCGCAAGGGTTCCGGTTAAATCTGCGGCGTCGCCCAAGCCGATGATAGCGAGACCACCGCCGGTGTCGAGGTAAATTCGTTTAGTGTCGTTGGCCACGTAGATGCGACCAGCGGTCCAGCCACCTGTGGGTTTCGAAGCGTCGGTACCAGTGGCGAGGCTCGGAGCACTACCGGCGTTCACCACGCCATCAGTGATGCCGTGCCCACTCAAGGTGGTCGGGCTGGTGCCGCCGGTGACTCGTCCTTTGGCATCTACCGTCACGGAGCCGTAAGTGCCGGCTGAGACTCCTGAGTTCGCGAGGGTCAGCGCCGAGGAGCCAGCAGACGAAGTCGCGTCACCCGTGAAGGCAGGAAGACGCGCGGCAGGCAATGAGCCCGAGCCGAGATCACCGGCATCACTTGTTCCGACCACGGCCCAAACTGTGCCAGTGTCGTAGAAAATCTTTGAAGTGTCGTTGGCGATATAGAGTCGCCCAATCGTGCCGGCGCTTGGTTTCGATGCGTCTGCGCCTGTTTGTATGCTTGGCGCATTGCCATTGTTGCGAACCAGCGAATCGGTGATGCCATAACCAGCAAGTGTCGTCGGACTTGTCGCTGCAGTGACGCGTCCTTTGGTGTCGACAGTGACCGAGGTATAGGTGCCGGCACCGACGCCAGTTGTAGACAGAGCAAGTGCCGATGAGCCGGCCGACGAAGTCGCATCTCCTGAGAACGCTGGCAGACGAGCTGCCGGGAGAGTACCAGATGAGAGATCTGTCGCTGAGCTTGTGCCAACAACAACCCAAGCCGTGCCATTGTCGTAGTAAATCTTCTGAGTATCGGTGGCGATGTACAGACGACCTGCGGTGGCTGCAGCTGGAAGCGAGGCATCGACACCTTTGGAGATGCTAGGAATCGCGGTGCCACTAATGGGTGTGTAGCCGAGTGCGGTGGTCACTTGGCCCGAGGTCAAGCTCAGGCTGGTGCATGAAATACTGTCTGTCACTGAGCTGTAGGTGAGTGCTTGTCCAGCCGTGCAACCTGCGCCGGTGAGGAAGTTTCCGGCGACCGACGAGAACAGATCGCTGATGTTGAGATATCTAAAGGTCGGTGCGCCACTGCTGCCAACTGGTGCCGCAAAAATCTTGGCCGCGGTCTGTGATGCAAGCGACATGGTGATCGTGCCACTCGCGGTGACTGGTCCGCCGCTAACAGAGAAGATGCTGGGGGCCGCAAGGTCGACGCTAGTCACCGTGCCGCCAGCACCATTGGTCGCGATCAGCGTCCACGCCGAACCGTTATCTGAGTAAATTTTCTGGGTGTCGGTAGCGACATACATTCGCCCAGCAGTCCATCCAGAGCTTGGCTTCGTAGCATCAGTACCAGTTTGAATGCTCGGCGTGCCGCCGGCATTTTGTACGCCGTCTGTGATGCCGAAGCCGACGAGTGTTGTCGGGCTTGTGCCGCCTGTGACACGACCTTTCACATCGACCGTGACCGACTTATAGGTGCCGGCACTTACACCGGAGTTTGCCAAAGTCAAAGCTGAGGAGCCTGCAGATGAAGTCGCATCGCCTGTGAAAGCGGGTAAACGAGCTGAGGCGAGAGTGCCGGCGCTCAGGTCGCTGGCTGAAGTTGAGGCGATCGTGTCCCAGCTGGTGCCATTGTCGCGTTTGATTTTCTTATTATCGGTAGCAACAGAGAGGCGGCCCGAAGTGCCGGCTGCGGGCTCGGAGCCATCGAGACCAGCAGAAATGCTAGGCACACCTGAACCATTACTCACGGGAGTAAACCCGAGTGCGGTCGTGACCTGACCCGAAGTGGGCGTAAGGGCCGCGCAGTACATGGTGTCGGTGGTG
>SXRI01000274.1 GCA_005793615.1 Bdellovibrionales bacterium | reverse complement strand
CTTCAACGAGCTTTTTGATCGCCCAAAGAAAGTCGCAATCTTCCTTGGCTTCGGTTGCATCCTAAGCACTCTGGCAAGCGCGAGCATCGGAGTCTTGAGCCTTTATCTCGGCGGGCTGGTGACGTACGCCAATATAGGCTCCACTTTGGCCGCGTGGTGGACTGGCGATGCTCTCGGTAATTTGATATTGGCCCCGCTGCTTCTGACCTGGAGCACCCGGCAAGTAAAGAGTTTTAATCTCAAGAGAGTCGTTGAGGTTTTGATACTCGGGTTGTTTCTGATCGCCACGAGCCTTGCGACCTTCGGTGCATTCAATTTGACGGATCAACTGAATCTTTTCCCGGTACCGCTTCTCATATTTTCTGGCGTTATCTGGGCAGCGCTTCGTTTTGGAATTCGTGGCTCTGCCTCGGCGGCTTTTATGGTCTGGGTGGTCGCAATCTTTAGCGCCGCCCATGGCACCGGTCCGTTAGCCAGAGGACCATTGGTAGAGAACCTCGCATTCATCACGGCATTTCTTGCGGTCGTGACCATCACCGGCTTTATGCTCTCGGCCTATATCAGCGAACAAAAACACATGGCGGGTGAGCTTCTCTTAGCTAAAGACACCGCCAAGAACGCAGCCGAGGCGGCCAACCGAGCCAAGAGCGCCTTTCTTGCCAACATGTCACATGAGATCCGCACACCGCTGGGTGCGATTTTGGGATTTGCCGATCTCCTCGCCGAAAACAAGGCGCCTCCCGCGGAAAGGCCAGCCCTCAGCACTGCGATCCGCCGCAATGGCGCCCTTCTCTCCAACATCATCAACGATATCCTTGATCTTTCCAAAGTCGAAGCCGGCAAACTTGAAATTCACCCACAGAGTGTTTCGATCAGCGACATTCTTGAAGATATGCAGGAACTCTTTGAGCCCGCGGCGCGAGTCAAGGGCCTCACTCTGAGTTTCTCGGTAGCTGAGAATACTCCAGAACAGATCTACATCGATGCCAATCGCCTTCGACAAATTTTGATTAACATTCTCGGTAACGCCATCAAATTCACGAACCAGGGATCAGTCCTGACTCAAGTGAGCCGCGAAGAAGGTGATCTGGTGTCGTTCACGATCACAGACACCGGCATAGGAATAAACGAGCCTGAATTCAAAAAACTCTTTTCACCATTTTCGCAAGTGATCTCCGAATCGAATCAAGGCCGTGGCGGTACTGGCTTAGGCTTGGTTTTATCAAAACGCTTGGCGAACCTCCTCGGGGGCGACGTCGTTCTAAAGGAATCAACTCCCGGTGCCGGTAGCGTCTTTGTTATAACGGTCGCCGTTGCCACAGTCGACGCCACAGTCGACGCCACAGTCGACGCCACAGTCGACGCTACAGTCGACGCTACAGTCGACGCTACAGTCGACGCGACAGTCGACGCGACAGTCGACGCCACAGTCGACGCGACAACAGATCCCCGCCAATCCCTGCACGAAATCACACCTAGCCAGAGTCTTTCGGGTATCAAAATCTTGGTCGTTGATGATAGCCCAGATAATCAGTTCTTGCTTGAGCTTCTGCTACGCTCTGAAGGAGCCACAGTCGACTTGGCCAATAACGGACGCGAAGCCATCGAAAGAGTCACGGAACGGGCTATGGAAGGCTCATACCATGTCATTCTTATGGATTTACAAATGCCGGTTATCAGTGGCGACACAGCCACACGAATCCTTCGCGCGCAGGGATATCGTGGCGGCATTCTGGCGCTCACGGCCCACGCCATAAACGACTGGCGCGAGCGCGCGCTCCACGTTTGTTTTGATGAATACCTCACTAAACCATTTGATCGCGATCAGCTGATTCAGAGCATTCGGTTCTTTGCCGACACTGCCGACGACACTGGCGCCGACGCCAGCCCGGCGCCGACTCAACGCTCACCGGGGCCACCGAACGAGCTCAGTCTTTGAGTTCGCTCTCGCCAGATGCGGCAAACTCAATCTTGAGATCCCCGTGGTCATAGTACTGCGCTAAGAGTTCGCTCGAAACAATGACTTCGAAATTTTGGACTTCATGAAAAGCCGCTCTTCCCTCATCTAGGGAGCCTCCCCAAATTTGCGTGGGACGCTTCTCCGCATCACGAAGTAACAGGCGCTTCGGAATGCGAATCTTAACATCATACCTACCATTCCATGGGCGAATTGCAAAATGCACCGCTGCCTGCACTTTGCCGTCCGCCTCGCCAAAGCCCCAAGATTTTTCACCGAGCGCTTTGAGGTCGCCTGAGCGCCACACTGCCCTTTCACGTTCGCTCGATGTGCGATAAAGAATGAGCTCCTCGCCCGGCTCTTGCGCAAGCTTCCACACCACAAATGGCTTCACTTTGAGCAGGTTTCTTTCCTTAAATTCATAAACAAAATTCAATGACCAAAAATCGTTGTAATCCGATTTGATCAAGAGATCGCCATCGATCAGAAAGTAGCCGCTGCTGCCCATTTCCGGATAGCCTTGCTCGATCCAGATTTTCGCTCTCTCGCTCGCAATCGTCTTTAACGGAGCGGCATAAGCATCAGCCTTGAAGCGCAGCGCAAGCTCGGGAAGTTGAACTCGCCCGCCGCGCACCACGCTGATCTTGGCGCTTGCACCTTGCCGCAAACGATTTTGATGTTCTAGCGCCAGACTCAACCGGGCCACTGCGGTCTCTGTATCGCTCCACTGACTACCAATACTTTGGCTCAAAATACGCGGAGTAACGTCCGCGAATGCCGCAAGAAGCCCACCTAAAGCCAGCGAGAAGCCCAGCGCCCAGCTCAGCATCTTTTCCCGCAATAAACGGCTCATTCGTCAGCACTCCTTACGGATTAGTAATCGTTCGAACGCATGCTACTGAGGTCGGTAAAGGCATAGAGCAAGCTACCGGCCTTGAGCTTATCGATGATGGCGTTGGAGGACGCAAACGGTACTCCAAAGCAGCCCATGGTCGGGCAGCCGCCCTTGAGCGGACATTCCTTGGATCCATACTTTTTACTGTGCTCGGAACCAACGTACCAAGGATGCAAAACGATCTTGCGCTGAAATGTTCGCGAATTGGTAACCGATAACCCCTTCAGCGCCAAACCACGACCCAGAGTTCCCTGATAATCGTGAAGAGTTAGAAAGAAACCTAAGGCCGTTTTCTCAGAGTTAAAAACGTTGCCAAAGACTACCGGGAAACCGGTCCGCTCGGGATCCGAATTCAGAGCATGCGCCACTTCAATATGCTCAACCTCTCCGGTCTCAAGGTTAATGAGATGCATGCGCTTGGCGCTGATGTGCTGCGAGAAATCCACGAGCGTCATATACTTTTGATTTTTGATCTCACTACGATGGGCATCAAAATAATCAAAGGCAGCTTCAACTGCCGATTGTTCAATGCCTTGAGCTACCACGGTCTCAAATAGCGTATGCTGGTTCTTCGCTAAGATACGGCTAAAGAGCGAATCCGGCGACAATTCCGAAAGCTCTTCCGCATGGCTCGGTGTCGTTACTAAACTCAGCAACGAGATGAGTAGTACCGAGAAAATGGCTCTGGGTTTGG
>SXRI01000273.1 GCA_005793615.1 Bdellovibrionales bacterium | reverse complement strand
TATCAACGTTGATCCGGGAACAATGTCGCCTTTGCAGCATGGCGAAGTTTATGTCACCGAAGATGGTGCAGAAACCGATCTTGATCTTGGCCATTACGAGCGATTCACCACGGTCACTCTTCATCGCGCCAATTCGGTGACCACCGGCCAGGTGTACGAGAGTGTAATTGGAAAAGAGCGTCGCGGCGATTATCTTGGCGCCACCGTACAAGTAATTCCGCATATTACCGATGAGATCAAAGCGCGAATTTACGAAGCAGCCCAAGGGGCTGAGTGTGTGATCATTGAAATCGGCGGCACGGTGGGTGATATCGAAAGCTTGCCGTTTCTTGAGGCTATCCGCCAGATGCGAGTCGACGTTGGCCATGAGAACTCGATTTTCGTTCATGTTACCTATGTACCGTACATAGCGGCTGCCGGTGAGTTGAAGTCTAAACCGACGCAACACTCAGTCCAGAAAATGCGTGAGATTGGTCTGCAGCCTGACTTTTTGATTTGCCGTAGTGAGCGTCAACTCGAGCCGGAAATTAAATCCAAAATTGGCTTGTTCTGTTCGGTTCGTCCCGAGAACGTCATTGGCGCTTATGATTGCGGTACGATTTATGAAGTGCCGATGATGCTTCATAACGAGGGTTTTGATGAGCGCGTAGTAACTCGCTTGGGACTTGATGGCGACCAGCCGGAACTTGCGGGTTGGACCAAAATCGTTTCAACACTTAAGAATCCCGCTAAACAGGTGTCGATCGGAATTGTTGGTAAGTACGTGGATCTGAAAGAGAGCTATAAATCTCTCAATGAAGCCATCGTTCACGGTGGCATTGCCAATAATACCAAAGTAAATTTGGCATGGGTCGATTCTGAGACATTGACCGAAGATAATGTCGCGCATGCCCTGGCTGATGTTGACGGAATCCTTGTGCCCGGTGGCTTTGGTGAACGTGGCGCTGAAGGTAAAATGGTGGCGATTCGCTACGCTCGTGAAAAGCAGATTCCGTTTTTCGGAATTTGTTTTGGTATGCAGCTCGCTGCGATCGAGTTTGCTCGTCACGTTTGCGGTATTGGTGATGCCACTTCACGTGAGTTTGAGGGACGCGGGAAGTCTCGGAACTTCGTGATCGACTTCATGGAAGAGCAGCGCAATATCAAAGATAAGGGCGGAACAATGCGCCTCGGTTCGTACCCCTGCTCGTTGACAGCGGGAACGCGGGTTCGTGAGATTTACGGAGTGCCAAACATTACTGAGCGTCACCGGCATCGCTATGAGTTCAATAATAAATATCGTCCGCTTTTCCAGAAACACGGCATGAATCTTTCTGGCGTGTGCGAGGAGCGTGATCTTGTTGAGATCGTCGAACTCAAGGACCATCCGTGGTTTGTAGGTGTGCAGTTTCACCCCGAATTCAAATCACGCCCAACCGCACCCCATCCTTTGTTCCGAAGTTTTGTAGAAGCTACGTTGAATCATAGGAAGTTGGCCAAGACCCATGCGGGACGCAAGTTTGGCCGGGCGGCTGCGCGTGGCGCGAAAAGTGTCAGTACTTCAGCACGATCGCACGGTTCGACTCGTTCGCAAGGATTGTCATGATTCGGGATTTAGAAGAGGCGGGTCGAGTCTTTGATATCGAATCGCGAGCGATTCAGACTTTGAAGTCTCGTTTAGGCGATACTTTTGTTAAGGCCCTCGATTTGTTACAGGCTTGTGATGGTAAGGTTATTGTTACCGGGATGGGAAAGTCCGGGCAGATCGGACGCAAGATCGCCAGTACCATGGCCTCTACGGGAACCCCGGCGGTGTTTCTTCATCCGGCAGAAAGTTCGCACGGTGATTTGGGCATCCTTGGCACAAAAGACGTGATTATCGCGATTAGCTACGGTGGCGAGACGCCTGAGCTAAGGGATATATTGCACTTTGCGGCCCGCAAAGGAATTCCATTGATCGCCTGTACTGGAAATCTCAAAAGCTCGCTGGCCGAGGCCGCAAACTTAGTACTCGATGTGAGTGTTGATGAAGAGGCCTGCCCGTTAAAGCTTGCGCCTACGTCGAGTTCGACGGCGACATTGGCTCTGGGGGATGCGATCGCGATGTGTTTATTGAAGCGTCGTGGTTTCAAAGAAGAGGATTTTGCTGAATTTCACCCGGGAGGCAAATTAGGCCGCCGTCTGCTCACGCGGGTGGAAGATGTCATGCACGCTGGCGATGGATTTCCGGTTGCGACAGTGGATACGGGAATGCGTGAAGTTATTGCGATGATGACTCGTAAAGAAGTACGAGGTGTCGCGGGGGTCGTTGATCAGAGCGAGAGCTTGATTGGTGTAATAACGGATGGCGATCTACGTCGCTGCCTGGAGCGAAGCCATAATCCTCTCGAGGCCACAGCCAAAGACGTGATGTCACGCAATCCGAAAACGGTCGATGCCAGTGAGCTCGCCGAGCGAGCCCTGTTTGTGATGGAGCAATTTGCAATCCAGACTCTCTTCGTCGTTCGTCGAGCCTCGCCTCATCCGAAAAAGCCAATCGGACTTTTGCACCTGCAAGATCTTTTAAAGGCGAAGTTGCGATAAGAGATTTTTTGATTAAATAGTGGCTCTTCGTGTAGTTGAGGGGAAGAAAAACTCCATTTTTCGTACTGATTTTGTTTAAATCTCCCGCAGCATACAGGTCAGGATTTTCAATTTCAGGTATTCCTCATCGCGCAGTCCGTAGGATCGTCGCTGAATGAC
>SXRI01000272.1 GCA_005793615.1 Bdellovibrionales bacterium | reverse complement strand
TGCGAAGGGACTCGAACTATTTCAAAGGATTGGGTCCAGTTTTTCTCGGGCATGCGTTTGCGGCCGACTGGGTGAAGTTTGAGGACATACAGTTACGTGGCTCGGCGCGGGAACAGATGGCGGAGGGCTTTCAATGGGAAAGTGCTCAAGCGACTCTCGAAGGAAAAAAGATTCGCCTGACGTCAGCAGGAAGCATGAGTGGCGAAAGAGTGATGCAAGGTTGGTTGAGTGTGGACTTTCCGAGTGTCCGTCGACTCAAATGGCAAATCGGTGGCCAGATCGACAAACTTGAGCTTCAGGCGGAATCACGAAATTTAATTGAGATACAAAGTAAAGGTGCGATCGATGACTCGCGTCTGGACTCGTTTCTGGGGCTGTCGGCACGAAGTCTGTCCGGGAAAAAATCACCGCGCAACTGATCTATCGCGGCGTTTAGGGCGTCGTCTGGCTGGTATGTTGGCCAGCGCTTTGGGCCGCTACTCGCTCGCGGCAGCGTTCACCCATTTTATTTCGTTCATGTCCACAGGTCGCAAGCGGATCATTCGGGCTAAAACCGATGATGTTCTCGTTGTGCACAAGGCGACTGTCGTCCGAAAGAGACTGTTTAATATTGGAGTGGATATTGGAGTGAATTTTTGGCGTGGTTTCGACAGCGCCACAAAGCGCACCAGAAACCGTGCCGAAGAGAGTAATGACCACTAGCAGACCGGCGAAAACCAAGGCCGTGACAGACATGTCAGATTTGCTGGCACAAGGACGACCGTCTGCCATCAGCGGTGAAGTTGCCCAAATTGAGTGCATTGTCGAAGGGCTGGCGGCCACTAAATCTCCCGAGAAAGTCTTTGTCTAAGGGCATTTTTCCATTACGGCGGGCAAGTTCGTCAAATTAAAACTGTCTGGCGTGAGATCTGGGAAAATTTCTCCCACCCAGCGTTAAAGGTTTCTAGACGGGGCGCTCGGTTCTATGAGAGTTTCTTCGCATGGAAGCAGCAAAAATATCGGGTCGAGCGCGCTGGTTTGCCCTGTTTGTATTAACCGGGATCAACCTTCTAAACTATATAGATCGTTACATCTTTTCAGCTTTATTGCCGGCGATTAAGGCGGATTTAAAGTTTACCGATACCGAGCTTGGTCTTTTGGGTTCGGGCTTTCTTTTTGCGTACATGTTCGCCTCGCCGGTCTTTGGAATGCTTGGTGATCGACGCGGGCGCAACCACTTGATGGCCGCAGGAATCGGTGTTTGGAGCGCGGCGACCGCCTTTTCAGGGATTACCACGTCGTTTATGGGGCAGATGCTGACCCGTGCGTGTGTCGGCCTGGGCGAGTCTGCTTACTCCGTGATTGCTCCGTCGACGATCGCTGATTATTTCTCGAAAAAATCGCGCGGCAAAGTTTTTGCGATTTATTCCGGAGCTATTCCCGTAGGTAGCGCTCTCGGATATGTGATCGGTGGTTGGCTGGAGCCGCGGGTTGGTTGGCAAAAGGCTTTTTTTGTTGTCGGTATTCCCGGTTTACTTTTGGCGTTTTTGTTGTTTTTAATTCCTGATCCCAAACGCGGAAGTTCCGAGCAGGATGAGAACGCCGAGCCGACAGCACCTGACTCGCAGGCTCTTAAAACTATCTATCGTTCGCTCTTTACCAATGGCGGTTTCTTATTCACCGTACTCGGATACGCGGCCTACACCTTCGTGGTGGGCGGTATGGCTTTTTGGATGCCGTCGTATTTGGTGCGCTATTTTGATGTCTCGCTCGAAGCCGCGAACGTACAGTTCGGCGCTTTGACCGTCGCCGGTGGCTTTGTTGGCACGATGATTGGCGGCTATTGGTCAGATTGGGAAGAGCGTCGCACGGGAAATGGTTTCCTGAAGGTTTCCTTCATTTCCATGTTGATTACGGTGCCGCTCTTTTGGGCGGTGCTTGGGCTTCACGACTATAAATCGTTTATGGCAATGCTGTTCCTACTGGAAGTGGCGCTTTTCATTTGTATCAGTCCTCTTGATGCCGCTGTCCTCAACTATGTGCGGCCTGCCTGGCGCTCAACGGCCATGGCATTGAATGTGCTTTTGATTCATTTATTGGGTGACGGTATTTCGCGAACGTTGATGGGTATGGTCAGTGATGCCGAGGGGCTGCGAGCGGCGATCGGTATTTTGCCCTGGGCTCTTTTGGTTGCAGGTATCCTATGGCTGATCGGCTTTGTGGTTTATTGGCAGCCGGTGCAGTGGCCCAAGAACGCCTTTCATGTTCCCCGGTGGCAAGCGCATCGTGGATTACGTACTTCGGGAGCCGTTGAGAACACCCTCGAGGCTTTCCGCTGTGCGCGTCTCTCCGGCGCGGAAATGACCGAGTGTGATGTGCAGCTCACCAAAGACGGTGGTGTCGTCGTATTTCATGATGATGATCTTCAGCGATTAGGCGGACGACCCGACAAGGTTGCCGATCTGACGCTTGCCGAGATGCGGACATTGGTCCAGGCGCCGAGCTTACGTGACCTGCTCAGTGACACCCAGGCGCCGCGCTTTATTAACATCGAGATCAAGAGCAAAGATACTTTCAATGGGCGGGGACTTGAGGAAGCCGTGATTCAGGCGATTCGTGACACCGGCGCCGAGGCGAGAGTGTTGATTTCAAGTTTCAATCCCTTTGCTCTTCACCGTGTAGCGAAATTGGCGCCTGTGATTCCTCGGGCATTGATTGCTAGCGATGCGAAGGAGCCCGGTAATGCCTGGTATCTTAGGCACCTACTTTTGGGTTTCTGGGCGCGGCCGCACGTCATCAATCTTGACGAGCGTATGATCACGCCTGATCGCTTGGAGCGTTGGCGCGATCGTGGAATACATGTCTTTGCTTGGACCGTGAATGAGCGCGCGCGTGCCAAAACACTTTTGCAAGCGGGCACGCGTGGAATCATCTCAGATGTTCTCTTGACCGATGGCTAGTACGTCCACCTCGTAACAATCAGGATTCGTCGTCATATCCGAGCCACACGAAGGCGGCTGGAGTGTTGGTTGTCCCATCCAGCAGGTAGCCATTTTTGGCCACAGGCTTGAGATTGACGTTTGCCCAACGGGTGAGCGATTCGGCTTCAGCGGCGTTGACAGGAGCATGTGCCCACCAAGGACGAACGGTCGCGGGTAGAGCGTCGAAATGCGAGAAATTTAAAGTGTAACGGATGTCGCGATAGCACCTCGGATCGAAGCCGAAGGGCGTCTCTAGCGGTCCACATGCGACGATCACGCGATGGTTGATGGTAAAGCCATCCTGCCCAGCAGTGAAACTGAAGCTCGTCAGGTGATGAGTGCCCTTTTTGACATCAACATTGTTTACAGGTTTAAGTAGTTCAGGTGGGAGCTCTGCACGATTGAGACGCTGGCGAACCAACATTTCCGGGCTTTGCGAGAGGACATAACCGCGATAGATGGCTGAGGAAATTCGCCAACCATAAAATTCGTTCCAGGCACAATGATTGCCACTCGGGGTAAGCGCGGTGGCGACATTAGTGTTGTTTAGAATGTTCAGATTTTTTTTCGGATCAACAACTTCATCGTCGCTAGCGGCAATAGCAAGAGTGGCGCCACTGAGGGGCTGTACGGCGAACTGGGAAAAATTATTATAGTCCCAAAACTCCTTCGCACTCGCGAGTTTCACTTGGGTAAAGGGCGTCAGAGTCGGGCTGGACAAGGGCTTTGTACTCATCTGATAGATTGCGAGATCGCCGATGAGTTTAGTGCGCAGATCACTGGCGGCTTCGCGCCAGGTGAAGAGTGGCCCGAGCTCGGGTCGACGATTCAAGGCGCGTTCGATGGCGGTATCGTAAAGGAAGCCAATGGCAATTCCCTTGAGATCAAAGGTAAAAGTGCCGTTGATAGCGGTTTCAAGATCAACCGCAGGACAAGCAGCAAGGGTGCTGGTGATTCCGGATTCGGGAGGAAGGTTGAGGCCGCCAAGGTAAGAGGCATAGAGGCTCGCGTGACCGCCTAGGCTCATACCCACCACGTGTAGAGTCGAGATGCGTGCTTGCAGTGCGCTGGCGCGTAAGATTCTTGCGATCTCGACGATCTGCTGACCTTCCTTAAAGCCACCGGGCAGAAACATACTGTTGTCGCGTACGTAATCGGCACTCGTATTGTTAGCCAACACCAAGACATTGAACGGTGCCTCGTCAAAAAGGTGCATCAAGAGTTGACTCATGCCGGAGTCGCCGGCGTTACAGAGCATACCGCATTTCGCGATGATTCAGTGGCCGGGGAGTTGTGCTTGCTTTGAGCGCCATCGCGCCGCGCACAATCTCGCCGCTCGCAAGGCGGAGCGCGATCTTGCGAATATTGGGGTGCTCACAAAACTTATAGGTGACGCCGCCGGCGCGTGCGAGCGCCAAGGTGCCGGCGAGAGGACCTTTCGTGCCCTCAGTTCTCAGGCCCGGTTCGCAGCGAGTGAAGAAATCCTGCAAGGCTTCGCCTTGTTTTTTGGTATCACCCCGATGGGTGAGGAAAACCTTTTCGAGATCGTGCGGCTCGCAGCCATAGGGCTCAGGCCGCGGCGGTGCCCCTGTCGGTGACCAGCTCGACGAAGAGGTTTGATTTTGCAAGCCGCCCGCGATTGTCGCCAAGAGCTGTTGAAGAATTTGATCAAAGCTGATGTCGACGATCTCCGCCTGGCACTCTTCATTCGAGAGAACTCGAAGCTGTTTGGAATCAAGAAATGAGAAGTCGGCGCTGGCCGATGCCCGGGCGCCGATCAGGAGGGTCAGGAAGATTGTCGCCGCGAAAGCCAATCGAGTCCTGAGGTTCATGTATGAACGACTGCTGCACAGAATTTGTTGTTTCATTGGATTGTTTATACGCGAACCCGCGGAGAACATCCAATTTGAGCAAGGCAGCGGCCCTTACTTTGGAAAAAATGAATGAATCGTCAAAACTTTCGACAGCCTAAAACTGACCGTCGTAGCTCAGCCATTTCAGTTGCGTCGCAAGGTTACCGGTGTCGTCCACTAAAACGCCATTTTGATCAACGGCCTTCAGATTAACGTTAGCCCAGCGGGTGAGAGCTTCGGCTTCGGGTACAGTAAGTGGTGCATGTGCCCACCAGGGCCGATTCGGTACGCGCGAAAAGGGTAAATTGAAGCTGACTTCCCGGTAACAATGCAATGGTGCAAAGCGAGTATTCTGTTGCGTACAACCGAGATCGTGGCGTGCTGAAAAATACTGGTGAATGACCTTAATGGCCTCGACTCCTGGGGTGAAGCTAAAGCGAGTGACGCCGTGAAGTTCGAGTGTGAGGTTGTTGGTGTGTTGGCTGGCGGTTTCAAGAACGTCGAGAGGGATCGAGACTGACAGGGGTTTACGTCTCTTCAGAAGGTCGGGGCTTTGTGAAAGAAAGAACCCGCGATAAAGCGCTGAACTTGTACGCCAGCCATACATTTGGCTAAAGGCGCAGTGATCACCTGCCGGAATGGTCGTAGCGGCAAGAGCGGTCTTAGCGAGTTGGCCGGTGTTGGCGTAGGGATTGACCACTTGGTCATCATCGGCGGCCAGGGCGAGTGTCGGCGTGAGAAATGGCTTCTGTGCCCAGGTGACGTCTTGGTTTAGCGCCCAGAAGTCATCGGCATTTTCTATTTCAAGATTATCAAATGGCGGCAAGTTCCAACCGCGTTTTTGTTGGCCGAGGTAGCGTGCCGAGGCCTCGGCGATCAGACGTGGGCGATCAGTGCGGGGCGCCCACCACCAGCTGAAAAGAGGCTGGAGTTCAGGATTGGTCTCAAGAACTTTGTCGATAGAGTTATTGAAAAGAATCTGCGCAATCGTACCTTTGATCGACCATTGAAACAAATCGGTAATCGAGGAACGTAAATCGACAACAGGGCAGGCGGCGAGCACGCTGGCTAAGACAGTTTGACGGACAGGCTGGCGGGTGGCGCCCGGTTGAAACTGTGAAAGATAGGCTCCGTACAAGGCGGAGTGGGCGCCGAGGCTAACACCAATGGCATGAACCGAAGAAATACGTTTACTGATGACACTTGCGCGCATCATCTGGGCTGCGAGAATAAAATGCTGACCTTCCTTGAGACCGCCGGGAACAAAGTAGCGGTTGTCGCGAACATAATCAGCCCCGGTATTATTCGAAAGCACGAGGAGATTAAATGGCGCTTCGTCAAAAAGATGCATCAACAAAAAGCGCATGGCCGCGTCGCCAACGTTACACATTACGCCACATTTGGCGATGATCAAAGGCCGCGGGGTGTTTCCAGGTTTAAGGGCAAGAATACCGCGAACAATATCGCCGTTAGGAAGTTTCACAATGATCTTGCGCATGTTCGGATGTTCGCAATATCGATACTCCGTTTGCGTCATGCTGATCACGGCTTTCGGGCCCGAGGGCATCTCATAGCGAAGCGATCGGTCACAGTTTTGGAAGAACTCTCTTAAGGAGCTCGCCTGTGCGCGAGTCGATGAACGTTTGGCATACAAGAGATTCTGTAGTCGTTCGGGTTCACAATTGCGATCTTCGAGCCGTTGCGGCGCACCCGAGGGTACCCAATCAAAAGGTAAGACGAAACCTTGGGCATCATCTGATTCCAGAAGTTGCTTGCGGGCTAGCTCAGACTTTACATAATCAGCATTGCACTCAGCAGTGGAAAGAATCTTGAAATTTGCCGACTCTAAGCCGGAAAAATCAGCATAGTAGTTTTGAGCGGCTTTCTTCTCAACCCCCCGATCAACGCTATAATCAATACCATAAGCGTGATCGCTAGCTAAGCTCACGCCCAAACAAACAACAAAGCCCATTAACAAGAATTCGAACTTTTTAATCGTAGGCAAGCCCTCCCTACGGCCCTCACAAAAACCACAATGTGGAAAATCTAGATGAGGGTTTTCAGGCTGACAACCGCAATTGTCAGGGAGTGGCGGTCTCCGACACTCCTTGTAATGAGCTGGGTGCGTTAAAGACGGCTTTAGGCGCCGAAACGGGTGCGGTCGGCATCACTCCATAGACGTAGCAAAAGACCCCGTAAATTGACGGACGCTGCCTCGGCAATACGGTCCAAAAGCTTCTTACGCTCTTGGTGGCTGACTAGAAAGAGATCGGCGGAGTTGGCGCGCTCGTATAAGTACTCGTCACTAGTACTTTGACAGATAAATTTCTAGCCGGTCTCACCGAGACTTCTTCGCCGGTTGGTATCTAAATTTTTTCCGCGCTTTCTTTTTGGTGAAGGTCCAGTTGATGGTGATCTTCTCCTTATTGGCTCGTTTGTT
>SXRI01000271.1 GCA_005793615.1 Bdellovibrionales bacterium | reverse complement strand
CATGCCGCTGATGTCTATGGTTTTTCCAGGCGGCGAGTGATATCGAAATGCTCTTGAACGACAGTCAAAGGCGAGTGCGTGAGACCCTCGAGTTGATTCAAAACCGGGTTGTCGACGGTAATCGTGTGAGCGGTCAAGCGCTACAGACCTTTAGCGAGATTTCCAAAAACATCGAGGAGATCAACGGTCAAGTGCGAGCGATCAGCGATGCGACTCAACAGCAGGAGATCGGCGTTCAACAATCGACCTCAGCCATGAAAGAAATGGATAATTCTTCGCGGGCAACCACTGCCTCAGCGGAACATGTGCAGGCGACCTCCGAGCAGCTCGCGGTGCAAAGCGCTGAGTTGGCGCATGTCTTGATGGCACTCTCGCGTCTTACCGGTAATCGAGCGAGTGTGAATTCGGTGCCGGGTCTCGGCGCCGGTGGTGTGACCTCGGCGTTGGCACAATTGATACCGGGTGCGGGGCATGTTCTTCGCGGTAGCGCTGGCGAGGTGGACGATGCCTCCTTAGAGGGATTGATTTCCGATATTGCCTCGCGCCGTCCTGGAGCGCAGACGGGGCACGAGGTTTCGAGCTCAAACCAAGCAAATGCGGATGATCCGAACTTTAAAAAGGTAATCTAGGTTATGGCACTTAACCGACGGGACGAAGAGCTGATCTTTCGGCTGGCCGAGAAGCTCACGGGCTCCTGTCAAGAAGGTTCCTACCGCAAAGAAATCTTCGTTAACAACATCGAACGGCGAATGCAAGCGACTGGTGTCGGTAATCTCGGCACCTACCTGCGCTTGGTAAAACAAGACGCCGGTGAGTACGAGAGGATGATTTCAGGCCTCACCATCCACACCACCAGCTGGTTTCGTGAAAGCCCTCATTTCGCCATCATAAAGGCGCATGTCGAATCTCTCATCAGCGAATCGCGGCCGCTTAAAATCTGGTCGGCGGCATGTTCAACCGGTGAAGAACTCTATACGATCGCATTGAATCTGCGCGATCTTTTCGAAAAGGCGTCATTTGAGTTTCACGGCAGTGATATCGACCCGGTGAGTGTACGTTCGGCCGAGCGTGCGGTTTATGGTATTCAAGAGATGCGCGGTATTCCACTTGAGTATCGCAAGTTTCTTTTGCTCGGCGAACGCAATGTCGCGGGCTTCTTTACGCTCGAAAAGGAAATTCGTAAGCAATGTCGCTTTTTTGTCAATGACTTGATCGCTCCGCAGTATCCAGGAGCAGTCGCGGACTACGACATCGTCTTTTGCCGCAACGTTTTAATTTATTTCAAACCAGCCGATCAAAAACGTATTGTCGCTAATCTCACTCATCATCTGCGCCCTGGGGGAATGTTGGTGCTCGGGCATAGCGAGACACCCGACGTGAGAGGCATGCCGCTTCAGGCGGGAGCCCATTCGACGTTTTTGAAACTTCGTAAGCGGCAGGGATCTAAGGGAATGGCGAGTGGTGAAGCCGCTCAACCTCGCATTTTAGCCGTCGATGATTCGCCAACGATGCGCACAGCCATCGAACGACTCTTGGGTTCGCGGTTCAATCTGGTGTTGTGTGATTCAGCCGAAAGTGCCAGTAAGAAAATCAAAGAACACAGCTTTGACTTGATTTCGCTTGATCTCAACATGCCTGGTGAAAACGGCCTGTCGTGGTTAAGCCGCATGCGCGCCGACGGACTTAAGACGCCAGTCGTGATTCTAAGTGAAAGCGACCAGACCTCCGCGGAAAAACTCTTTGGCGCCGGCGTGGTCCACGCGCAAGACTATCTCACCAAATCCAAACTCAGCGAGGATCCCGAGGGCGTTCGGGAGCTTTTTCATTTACTCAGTACGCGCGGGAACCCTGGCGAAGTTGCTTTCGAGTTTTCCGAAGCCCTGTCCGCCGATTGTGATCGTTCAACATATTGCGGCCGAATTTGCGCCGGCATTCGGGCAGCGACTGAGTGCGATTTCCGGTTTACCGCTCGCGGAGTTGAATGGCGAGACCGAGATGCTGCGTAATCAGCTCTATCTAGCGCAAAAGGATGTTCATCTTGAGGTGCGTTCGCGTGCGGAGCAATTGGTGGTGTTTGAGCGCGACGCCGCAAAAGAGGCCGGTCATCGCCCGAGTGTGAATCGCCTTTTCAGGTCGCTTGCGCGCGCCAACGTCGACTCGATCGCCGTGCTCATGACCGGAATGGGTGAGGATGGCGCCGAGGCCTTACTCGATCTCGCGGAATCAAAGCGCTGTTACACCATGGCTCAAGATCAGAAGTCGAGCGTGGTTTATGGCATGAACCGTAAAGCCATCGAACTCAATGCCGCCTGTTTCATTGGTTCATTGGAAGACCTGCGCACGGAACTCAGTAAAAAAATCAAAGGTTGGGGCTAGCGGTTTATCTGGCCAGTTTATCTGGCCAGTTTATCTGGCCGGTTCATCTGGCCGGTTCATCTGGCCGGTTCATCTGGGCCAGCGGCGTTGAAGGTAGGCCATGATACCGCGGCCGAGTCTGGTATTGACCGGTGAACCAAACAAGGTTTGATCAGAGTAGGTAATGGTCTCGGCCCAATCTGTGCCATGCGAGTGACTTAAAGAGAGTGTGGCGGTGGCGTAACGCTCAAGTCCGTTGATCACGGTGATTCTATCGCCGATACCGCTGGCAGAATTTAAAGAGATCGCATCTTCATAGGTCCAGGTGAGCGACGAGCCCAAACGCCACGACGGCAAAAAACTATACCCTGCGCCAAGCGCAAGATTGCCACCGTATCCTGGTTGCAAGCGCCCCTGGAGTTGCGACGTCGCGATCGATTTTTCAAAAGAACGATGCAGATCAAGAGATGTTAAAAAGTCCCACCGACCCAAAGCTTTGGTGAGCAATGTGCCCAAGCCTAAGGCCAAAAAACCAGCACCGCGACTATCCCGGCCCCCGCTCTCGGATTCAGCCCGCGACAGACCTGTTGGAATGGTAAGAGCCAAAAAACCGATGCCTTTGGGGCGATAAGGATTGTAATCCCAGTCGGACAAGTACTCATAGGCAACATCCGTAGAGATATCACCGAGGCCTGAGGATGAGCCCCGGCCCGGAGCCGTTCGCGTTACAACAGGCAGAGAAAATCCAGCTTGCCAGGCGTCTGAAAAAATACGGGCACCTTCGAGCTTAAGAGTTTGTGTGTTTTGGTGATTATTAGAAACATGCCACATGCCATCGCTATCAACGCTATCAACTTTGACCTCGTTAAAACCGTACGAGGCCGTCAGTTGGGCCTGGTCATCGCCATTG
>SXRI01000270.1 GCA_005793615.1 Bdellovibrionales bacterium | reverse complement strand
CGGATTGCCGGGCGAGAGGTACGATTTCCTCAAAGCGCTCTTCGCCGTCTTCGAGATTGATCGAGTTGATGATCGCTTTGCCTTGGCAATAGGTGAGCGCTCGCGCGATCACCTTCTTATCAGTTGAATCGATCATCAGAGGTACGCGAATCTTTTTAACCACGAATTCGAGAAAATTCTCGACGTCCGTCAACTCGTCGCGATCAGGGTTGGCTAAGCAAACATCGATGATATGCGCGCCGGCCTTCACCTGATGCTTGGCGATTTCAGCCGCTTCGTCGTATTGTTCAGAGGTGATCATCTCCTTGAACTTGCGGCTACCGATCACGTTGGTGCGTTCGCCGACGATCACCGGTCGAAGATCATCAGTGATTTCGAGAAAATCAACCCCAGAGAGGATCGAGCGCGATTCACGTTTGGGTGTGCGCGGTTTAATGCCTTTAGCGATCTCTACAAGCTTACGAATATGATCGGCGTTGGTGCCGCAGCAGCCACCGACCAAGTTGAGCCAATCAGCTTTAATAAAATGTTCAATGGCTTTTCCGACCATTTCAGGGGTCTCGAGGTAGTGGCCGTCTTCATCCGGAAGGCCCGCATTCGGGACACAGGCCACGCGAAACGGCGACAGTGCCGCAAGTGAACGAATGTGATCGGTCATGAACTCCGGACCGGTGGCGCAGTTCAAACCTAAGTAAAACAAATCTCGATTCATCAATGCCGCGACCAGAGCTTCGATGGATTGTCCGGCGAGCATGGTGCCTGAGTTTTCAATCGTAGCCGAAACCGCGACAGGAATGCGGCCGCGTCCGGCGGCTTCGGTTTCACTGAAAAGTCGATCGATGGCGACGAGTGCGGCTTTGATATTGCGGCCGTCGTTGCAGGTTTCAAGCAAAAGATAATCGGCGCCACCGTCAAAAAGACCGCGCGCTTGTCCATAGTAATGTTGCGAGAGCGCATCAAAGCTGATGCCGCCTGTGAGCGAGAGGGCCTTGGTCGTCGGCCCCATGGAACCGGCGACGAAATGGGTGCGCCCAGGGCGATCGAACTCCGTGCATACGCGACGAGCGATCTCGGTCGCCAGGCGATTGGCTTCATAGGCTTTCGCGCCCAAACCATATTCATCGAGCACGAGTTCAGTCGCGCCAAAGGTATTGGTCTCGACGATGTCGCAGCCGGCTTCAAGATAAACGCGACTCACGTGCGCAACGACATCGGGACGGGTGAAGACGAGATTTTCGTTGCAACCTTCGAGCTCCGGGCCACCACAATCTTGAGCGGTGAGATTCAAGCTCTGCAAAGCAGTGCCGGTCGCGCCGTCGAGGACCAAGATGCGCTCGTTGGCGGCTTTTAAGAGCTCGCGCACGCGGGCGGTTCTGTTAGCGTCAATTCTGGTGGCGTCAAAATTACTAGCGTTAGATGATTTGTTCGATTCCAAGGCTGGGGTCACTTGCGTATTTGTACTCATAATAACGTGAAAAATCCTATCGCGCTCAATGGTGAATGCTGGTCGTCACCTGGTTATCATTCGTCTTTAAATTGTAAGCGTGGGATCTGATTTTCCCCGGGAGCAAAAGCCCAGGGTGTTTTTAGCGGTTTTTTAAGCGAGCATCCGTTTTTCTTTAATGTAGCCATTAAAGAATTAAGAGGAGGCCGGCCGGCGAAACGCAAAAACTGAAAATCAAAACCCAAAAATTACAAGATCCTCAGACTAAGGCTTTTTTCCACAAATGCCAAGGTGAAAATCTCAACAACAGATTGTTAGCGCCGACGGTAGAAGTCGTAAATGACCTCAACAATCCGGGCGACATCGCCTGCGGTAATCCCAGCCCATAGCGGCAAGCGAAGTAAACGCTCCGAACAAGAATCAGTATGTGCGAGCGTACCAGCGGTGCGCCCATACTTGCGCCCGGCAGGGGCCGAATGCAGAGGAATATAGTGGAAGACCGAGGCAATGCCTGCGGCTTTAAGCTGAGCTAGTAAGGCAGTGCGTTCTTCAAGCGTTCCCGCCAAGAGATAGAAAATATGGCCATTGTGAACACAATGCTTGGGAACAGTGGGGCGCTTCACCCGGCCTTGTGCATCGAGATCAGCAAAGGCCGCGTAGTACTGGTTCCAAACCTCAACGCGAGCTGAAGTGATCTCTCGCGCGCGCTCAAGCTGCGCCATTAATACGGCCGCATTGAGTTCACTCGGCAAATAAGACGAACCGAGATCGACCCAAGTGTATTTATCAATTTGTCCACGCAAAAACTGGCGGCGATTGGTGCCTTTTTCGCGAATGATCTCGGCACGATCATGGAAGTGAGCACTATTGACTAAAAGTGCGCCGCCTTCGCCAGAAACGATGTTTTTGGTTTCATGAAAACTTAACGAACCAAGGTGGCCAATCGAGCCGAGAGCTCGGCCCTTGTACTCGGCCATCAAACCTTGTGCGGCATCCTCGAGAAGAAGGAGTTTTCGTCGCTCCGCGATATCCATCAATGCATCAAGTTCGCAGCTGATACCGGCATAATGCACCGCAAAGATCGCTTTGGTTCGCGGGTTGATCGCAGCCTCGACCAAATTTTCATCGAGATTCAGAGTATCTGGGCGAATATCGATGAACACCGGCGTGGCCCCACGAAGCGCAACGGCGTTTGCGGTCGACACAAAAGTAAATGAGGGCATGATCACTTCATCGCCGGGGCGCAAATCAGCGAGTAAGGCCGACATCTCAAGGGCTGCGGTACAGGAATGCGTGAGAAGCGCCTTCGGCGTCTGCAGGTGGCTCTCTAACCATTGATGACAACGCTTGGTAAACGGGCCGTCACCCATCATCTGTCGAGTCTTCAGAACCTCTTGCAGGTAAACGAGCTCATTACCTTCGTGACCGATGCCGAGCGCTGGTTGATGATAGGGGATCGAAGGTTTTGACATTGGCACGTTTCCGCATGATTGAGTTAACTCAATCAAATAACATTCAGGGGCAAAAGTTCAAGGGACAACGTGGTGAAAAGCAACGGGACAGTGTCAACTAAATCGGCCGATCTACCAGCCAATCGGCCGCCCAATCGACCGGCCTCACTGCCAGCCAGTGGATTGGCCAGTGGATTGGCCAGTGAATTGGCCAGTGAATTGGCCAGTGAATTGGCCAGTCGCTTGACGGAGAACTGCGCGGCCTGGAGTCAGCTCACAAAAGTGGCTTGGCTGCGAAGTGGCGCTCTCGGTGACTTGGTCGTCGGACTGGCGTCACTTGCAGAGATGCCGCGATTTTTTCCTGACGCCAAGATCACCGTCATCGGTCCGGCGTTGTGGACAGAGCTCCTTGATCCTCAAGCCATGCCTTTTGTCGAGAGAATCATTGTCGTCGCTCGTAAGAGTCAGCGTGGGCGGAGTTATCGCGCACAGGGTGCAACCTGGGTAGCTGAAGGCGAGGCCGACCTCGTCGAGCTCCTGCGTGGTTACGATGCGCTTGTGAACACCAATACGGATTCCTACCGCTACGCTTTTACGGCCCTGCGTGCAGGGGTGAAGGTCCGCATCGGTTCAGCTCCACGAGAGATGGCCTGGCTCTATCACTTCAACGCGCCTTACTTGGGAAAAGACCCGCTGATTCACGAGCGCGACTGGCCGTTGGTCTTGCTCGAGTACGCAACTCCCGGATGGCGGCGATTCATCAGGTCGACAGCCGGCAATCGCGCGCAGCTTGCGGGATTACTCAACAGCAGTCGTTTAGTCGCTGTTTGGCGTAAACTAGGTCTGCCGAATTTGCTCCATTACTCCGAGGAACGAGTGCGAGCTCTGACGAGCCACTCCTCTAAGGGGTACCTGCTGGTCAACCCCACCTCGAGTCGGCGCGAGAAGGCGTGGCCGGCGGAGCGAGTGCGCGAATTGTTGCTCGATCTTCGCGAAGATTTGAAAAATCTAAACCTCGCGGCATTGGTGATCGGCGCGCCGACGGAGACCTCTTGGCTTAAAGAAGTCGCTGGCGAAGAGTTTCAGATCGTGCAACCGGCGAATCTCAGGGATTTGCAGGAAATCGTTCGCGGGGCTCGCGTTTTACTCACCAATGTGAGCTCGATGCAGTTCATCGCTGCCACAACACAGACCCCGACTTTGACCGTGGTGGGGCGCTCGAAGCCAGAGATCTGGGGGCCCGTGGGTTGCGGCGATCAAATGGTGCTGGCTGAGCGGGGGAACTCGACTGAAGGTGGTGAGCTGTCGATATTCGAAGACGAAGCGCGGTTATACCGAACGATCGCAATGGATGAAGTTAAGCGCGCGCTTTTACCGATGATGGGCAAAACTCAAACGCCAGCAGTTTAGTCCTGAAGTTGTCGCAGCATTCATTTCGCGACTCGCGTTCATGGTAGGTTCTTGTTTCAATAGAGATAAATGCGCGAGTTTCAAAAGGTTTTACACGAGTTAAAGGACGTAGTGGCTCAGCACCGTCCCGGAGATGTTCTCCTGCCACCGCCATCCTTGCCTTCGATCATGGTGGGTGGCCGGCGCCTAGCGTATGCGACGATGGGACTTTCTCACGGCGAAAACTCCACAACGCCGCCGGTGGTTTTGCTTCACGGTTTTGGTGGCTTCTTCATGGACTGGCCGCGCGTGATGGCGCCGCTGGCGCGACACACTCGCGTTTTTGCTTTGGATATCCCGGGTTGGGGATTCTCTGAACTTAATCCACACGCGAACTCTCTCGAAGACGAAGTTCATTTACTTAATCATTTCTTAGCGCATATGGAACTCAAGGACGTCATCTTGTGCGGACTTTCTTACGGCGCCGGCATTGCCTGGGCCGCAGCGGCGATGCATTTAAAACGCGTGCAGCGAGTGGTGCTTTTGAATCCAATGCCGCCGAATCCGCTGCGTTTTTTGCGCTCACCCATTTATCGCAGCATTTTTTTCTTCAATGCCCTTCCGGGAATTTCGCGCTTCGGCCACAAATTGTTTAATAAGACTCAGTACAAGATCATTTGCCGCGAGAATCTTCTTAATGATCGCCTGCTTGATTCTTTCTATCTCGATCTCGCTTATTTAGTGATCAAACAACCGAAAATGCCGCAGATCATACGCGCGCACTCCGAAGGTGCTCACGCCGTGAACTGGAACTCCTGGGAGAAACACTTGGGTGCTGTCCGCATGCCGGTTTCGATCTTGCAGGGGCGCGAGGACCGCATCTTCTCGCTCGACAGTGCTACCTATTTGCATCGTCTGATACCGACATCTGAGCTTATCGAAGTGGCCGATTGCGGGCACGCGATGGTTTTTGATCAACATCGCAAGGCTTCGGATTTTCTCATTCGACAAGTTCACCGCGCTAAGGAAAACCATGAGCATTTTCAAAAAGATCTTCTCAAAAAAACCAAGTGAAGTGGCGGCGGCGAACGAGCCGACTCATCGTCAGCCTCGCATCAAGCTGCATCCGCTTCATCATGTCCACTTTCATGCCGATGGCATCAAGAGCTCGCTCGAGCTCGCCAATATTTCATCCGGTGGCATGGCGATCTTTCATCGCGAAGATCCGGCATTAAAGGTAGATGGGCAGTTGCGCGGAATCATATCGATCGACAAAGATGAGTTTGCGATCGAGGCTCGCATTCGCCACATCTTCGGCATCCTCGCGGGTTGCCAGTTCGGTAATGAGAGCGACCAGGGTTTACCAAAAGATGAATACACTCGGCTGAAACGAGCGGTCGAAAACTACTTCCGGATTGAAGTACTGGCATTGAGTCTTCATCCGGTGTCGGCAGCCTTCATGAAGAAAGATGAGCGCGGCATCAGTCATTGGGTAACGGACGGGCGTCAAAACGAAGTCTATTGTGTGATGGACGGGCAAGGAATGGTGGTCTTTCATCTAAGCTTCGTTGGTCATTATGTCGAGGGCGGGCGCGGAGTTCCCCTGCAGGCAGGACTGGTTCATGAGCGTGGACACCATGACGGTCCAGGACACAAAGTTGCGGCGATGCTCGATCTTTCCCGTGAACCGGCGGCCGAGACCTTACGCCTGGCACTGACCTTCGTGCAAAACGCGGTTCGTCTACCAGCTGAGGTTCGCAAAGAACTAGAAGACTTTTTCAAGCGCGAACTCGCGAAGCTGAGTACCTAGCTGACTAATCAGGATAAACAAATCTCATTGGTATTTCAATATCGGGATTCAGCGAACGTGCGACCGGGCAGGTTCTTGCGGCCTCTTCCAGGAGACTGCGTGCTGCGGGTTTTAAACCATTGGGCATGGTGACTTCCAGAGGAAGACGGGCGACCTTCCGCGGACTTGGCTGCATTTCTTTAATCACCCGAGCCGAGGCTCCTTTGACTACCAAACCCTCGCGTTCGCCCACGATGGCCATGGTGGTGAGAACACAGCTCGCCAAAGCAGCACCCATAAGATCCGTAGGTGAAAAGCGTTCGCCGCGTCCTTGATTATCTCGAGGAGCATCGGTTTCGATGACTGAATTCGAGGGTGCATGTCGCAGTTCGCAATGTTTCTCTCCGGTGTAAACGGCTAGCATCTCAACCATGTGCATGTCCTCCTGAATTTGAACTTACTGCGGCAGGTTAGGCGGGAGCGTCGCAGGTGGCAAGAGACAATGAGTCACGAGTTGGCAGTTCCGGTTTCCATTGCTTCACAGGACTAGAGGTCGTAAACTCGTTGGTCATCGCAGTCACAGGTTTCTATTCAGGAGGTTCATAATGACCGCGCGTTCGTTGACAGCTTTTTTGGTTCTGATCGGTATGGCAGTTTCATTGAGTGGTTGTGGAATTCAGTCGATTCCTCAATCAAAAAACGATGTCGAGGCATCACTTGCCGAGATCACCAACCAGTACAAGCGTCGTTCGGATTTGATTCCGAATCTGGTTGAGACTGTCAAAGGCTATGCCAAACAGGAGCAAGACACGCTGACTAAAGTGACTGAGGCTCGCGCCAAAGCGACCAGCATGACTCTTGATCCTTCGAAGGCGACACCCGAGCAGATCGAAAAATATTCGGCTGCGCAAGGACAGTTGAGTCAGGCGCTTGGTCGCCTCATGGTCGTTTCAGAACAGTACCCGGATTTGAAATCGAATCAGAACTTTCGTGATTTGCAGGCGCAGCTTGAAGGCACCGAGAATCGAATTACCATCGCACGCCAACGCTACATCGAGAGCATCAAGGGCTTTAATAATTTGGTGACCGTGTTTCCGACCAATCTCACCAATACGTTGATTTTCCATTACGAAAAAATGCCGCAATGGGGTGGCGAGGTCACTGAGCAAGAGAAGCAAGCTCCGAAAGTGCAGTTCTAAGAAGTGCGCTTGGCGAGAGTACTTCTTTTAGGATTTTGCCTCTCCTTGAGTGCGGCGCTGGGTCTCGTTCCGAATCTTGCCGGGGCGGCAACTGAGTTCAGTGTCCCGGCATTAACAGGCCCTGTGGTCGATGATGCCGGGGCCCTGAGCCCGCGCACCGAACAAGCTCTGACACAGGCATTACGGGCTCTTCACGAAAAGGGCGGCAGCCAAATCAATGTGCTGATGCTGTCCTCGCTCGAGGGCACGCCGATCGAGCAAGCCTCGATTCGTATTGTTGATCAGTGGAAGCTGGGCGGGCGTAAGACCGACAACGGTGTTTTGCTCCTTGTCGCTGTTAAAGATCGTAAGCTTCGTATTGAGGTTGGCCAGGGTCTTGAAGGTCAGCTCACGGATGCCGACAGTAAACGAATCATCGATCAAGGTATTGTGCCTCTACTCAGAAGTGGTGACCTTGATAGTGCCGTTGTCGTCGGGGTTTTTCAAATCGCTCAGAAAACCGACCCTGAATTTGATCTCACGCCCTTCCTTGAGGGAAAGGCCCGGGCTCAACGCCACTCGCCCAATGGGATTCCACTGCGCGGTTGGGTGCTGGTCGTTATCGTCATTTTGTTCTTTATTCTTGGCGGAGGATCTCGCGGACGTCGCGGTTTTTATGGCGGCGGCGGCTGGGGAGGCGGTGGTGGTGGCTTCGGTGGCGGGGGTTTTGGCGGTGGTACTTGGGGAGGCGGCGGCGGCGGTTTCAGCGGCGGCGGTGCTTCAGGGGATTGGTAGGAGAAAAAATGCCAAATAAAGAAACACTGGCTGCTACGACTGTTCCCGCATGGGCCAAGTACCTACTTGATGATGAAGGCCTTGAGCGCATTCACGTGGCTGTCGCCAAAGTTGAAAAACACACTTCGGCTGAAATCGTACCGATGTTGGTCAGTAACTCATCGACCACAGGCCATGTGCCGTGGATTTTGTTTCTTGTTCTTTTGATGTTCACGTGGACCGTCTTGCCAAGATTGATGATGTTGACACCATTTGATGTGCCGTTTTGGCTCGTGGATATCGTGGCAGTCGCGATCGCGGTTGGTGGGACATGGGTTTTGTCGAGGAGCGCACGTATTCGGCACCTGCTGACACCTCGGTTTGATCAATTGCTGAGTGTTGAGAGGCGCGCTCTTTTAGAGTTTCATCTTGCGCGAATTCGAGAAACCGAGCAGCGCACCGGGATTTTGATCATGGCTTCGAGCCTTGAGCGACGGGCGATCGTGATTGCTGATAAAACCATCGATGAGCGTTTACCGAAAGCGACCTGGGATAATGTCATCGCGATTCTCCTTGAGAAAACCAAAGCGGGGAACTTCGCCGATGGTATGGTGGCCGCGCTCGAAGCGCTCGGTGCTCATCTAGAACCGGTGTTTCCACCAGCGCATGACAATAAAGACGAACTCGAAAACGGTTTGATCATCAAACTTTAAGAGTGCCGGCTGTCGCGATCTTGCGCAACACCCTTCGAGTTGTGAATTAGCTCCGGTTCCTCGCGAAGCACCCGGTCGACCATTTTTTGAAAAACTCGAACTTCTTGCTGAATCTGCGGGGCTATACTGACTTGCGCGAACGCCCGGAAAGCCCCAGTTCCGGAAAAAACCGCGAGAATGAAGGAAAATAATCGCAAAAACGGCATGGTCGCTCTCCCTGATTCAAAAAAGCGGTACTTCAAATATCCTAGAACATTGAGAACGATTTCGCATCAGTGAAGCGACTGGGGAGCGACTGAGCGCCAAGCGGTCAGCCGCGCCGCAATTTTCCGGTTTTCGCTGATTCTACTGTCTGCCGAAAGATCTCCCGGTAAACTGTTGTTAACAGCCTCGCTGGAGTGCCAGAGGGATTCAGACCTTTGGTCAGGTTCGCGAGCACTTCGCGCTCGCGTTTGGGGTCGTGCACCGGCCGGTCGAGTGTGCTCTTTTCGGCGATGATCGAGAGCGATAAAGCCAAGCGAGTCAGCAGGAGGCGCGCGATCCGTTGATCGAGGAGGTCCATGCGTTTGCGTAGGCGGAGCAAACGAGCCTCGGTGCTCGCTTTGCCATTGGGTTTTCGCTTTGCAGGCCGACGCTGCTTCACAGGGTGGTCGTCATTTCGGCGCGAGGTGCGGCGACCTCAGCAGTGGTCAGTTGACGGCATATGAACGAGTCCGGAGCCAGCGGCACCGAAAATTCAGCCGTACACATTCCCATTCCTGCATGTAGGCTTTCGCGCTTGCGACCGGCGCTGTCAGTAAGGCTCAGGGCTTGTGCTGTGCTCTTACCTTTTGGTGAAATCACATCGACGGTTTCTCCGACCGAGAACTTCCCCTTCACATCTAGGAGCGCACTCGTCGAAGCGTGTTCGCCGCGGACCACGGCACAAACGGTTGATTGCTGCACGCGATCGCGGCGGTTGTATTCTTGTCCTTCGGCACCCGGAGCGCCGCTGAAGAAACCTTTGTGATAACCACGGCTCGAAAGGCGCTCAAGTTCCACCAGAAGCTCGCGATTGAAGGGGCGGCCTTCTTCGACATCATCGATGGCTTGGCGATACACGCGCGAAATCATCGCCGCATAGAAAGACGATTTGGTGCGACCTTCGACTTTAAACGAACAAACGCCAGCATCGCGAAGCTCTTTGAGCTGCTCGATCAAACAGAGATCTTTCGCGTTCATGATGTAGGTGCCGTT
>SXRI01000269.1 GCA_005793615.1 Bdellovibrionales bacterium | reverse complement strand
GGCATGCATTTTATTGAGCTCGATGTCTGAAAGACTATAGCGTCTTTTTAGACGGGTTTCATAGTCGGCGTACTTCATGGCCGTCTCAAGATGAGGCTCGTGCTGCTCAATCTCTCCTCTTTGAGCGCGCGCGACACAGGGTAGAGCTAATGCCACAGTCAGTATAGACATTGAAAGAATTCGGAAACGTTTCATAGTTCCTCCAATGTCTGAAGGACGAGTGAAGGTGTCGATTCCTTTCAGAGTTTTTCAGGTTTGTTATTTGGAAATTGTAGAACTTCTGGGCGATATCGGCTGCTTCGTATGTAGAACATCTTTTGCTGTTGACCTCATCTAGTGACGGGCTGATGATTTTCCTTCATGGAGGATTGAAAATGCAGCTAAGTACAGTCACAAGAGTTTTCGTTGCTATGGCATTAGGTTTCTCGGGCGCCTCGGCGTTCGCCAATACTGAGTCCGCTTCTGCAATGGCGTCAACATCGACGTCGACGTCAGTTTTGGCGACACCGGTGGACTTCACAAAAACTATGTCCTCTGAGATCGGCATGACCGTCAGTTCGATCAATCGGGGAAGCGTGTTTACTTCGTTGGCTGTCAATCGTGAATTTGGCGATTGGTTTACTGGTGGCTTGCGTGCGTTAGTGCCAACTGAATTCAGTCGTGAAACACAGACTTATGTTTTGCAGGCTTATGGGCGCTTTCCGATTCTCAATAATGAGAACGTGATTTATTTTGAGCCGCAAATTTCTCAGGGCTTTCTCAGTGGTAACACCGACACATCGCCGTTTTGGCTCGTCGGTGCCGCTTATGGCTACAATCGTCGTTTTGCGGGTAACTTTACCGCTGGCGCGAGTGTGGGCGTTGATTTTTCCTCTTGGCGAATCTCCGAAGAAGGAACTAGCGCCGGACAACGGAGCCTCTATAGCCGCATTGGTTTGACGGGCGGATACTTTTTCTAATGCGTCTTGAGCGTGTCATTGCGATCTTTGGGGCTCTGGCATCTGCATGTGTTTTAATCATGTTGCTCATGGCCTTTGTATTCGGTGTATCGCAAGAGTTTTTTGAAATCGTACAGCCGGCGTCGAAGTTCACCGAGTTGATTTTGGCGCAGGCCTCTGCATTGCGATTTGTATTCACAGTCGACAATTTTTTTGTTCTCTTCTACTCAGGGTTTTTCCTGGCCTTTTGCGCGTTGTATCGGGGGAAGGTCGATGGCTTTGTTCTTGGTGTTGCTTTTGCGAGCTTTCTGCTGCCGTCATTACTTGATGTTTTTGAGAACTTTCATATTCTTTCCATGTTGCGCGCGGCCGAGCTGGGACTTCCGATTTCCGATACAGCTATTCAAGTTCAGTACATTGTAAGTGCGATGAAGTTCGTGATCAGTTACTTTGCAGCAATGGCTTTTGCCTGGCTTTATCCCCGTGACACCCAATTAGCTCGTTTTGTCGGTGTATCAACAGGAATTATTTATCCAATCGTTGGCGTGATGGCTTACACCTTGCCGATGCCGTTTGCCCTGATTTTCGGCGCGGGACGGGTGGCGTTCTTTGTTTTTGCCTTTGCGCTCAGCGCGGTGGTTTATTGGAATCGTCGTGAATCAGCCGTAGCCGTATCATTCTGAGACAAGGTTGATCACGGAAAATTTAAATCTAATCATAATTTTCCTCCATATTTCAGCTTTAATATATTGAATTTATTGAACTTTATCTCTTTCTATAGTTCACACTGTAGAAGTTCTGGATATTTTCATTCGCTGCCGTTCCGGTACGATTAGTCGTAAAGATGGGGGCGTGCCATGAACATGAATAAGTCTCTGCGATTGGTTTCGAGCATGATGTGTGCGGGGGTGCTTTCGTTCGGGTTCATTAATTGCGCTGAAGAATTACCGCGCTCGGTTACGCAAAGTTTGAATTCTACTGCTGCGGTTCCGGTCGGGGCTCCGGCTCCGGGCGTAACACTTCCTTCCCGTGCCAACACCGGGGGCGGCGTCGGCACGTCGACAGGTGCTGGTGGAGCTGTGAGCGATGTTCCGAGTTCCACGGCCACTCCGGTCTCGACAGCAGTCATGACGCCGACACCTGCGGTACAGCCTGCCGCCACAGTCCCCAACGCGGCCACAGCGCAGCCATCTACTACGGCTGCGCCTACCAAGTTAGCGACGCCAAGCCCGACGCCTACGGCAGCGCCCACGAGATTGGCGACGCCGACGCCGACAGCCACGCCACAGGCGGCTACGGCCACGGCAACAGCGACAGCCACGTCAACATCCACATCACAGCCATCTCCTACGGCAACGCCCATGAGATTAGCGACGCCGAGCCCCACGCCTACGGCGACGCCCATGAGATTAACGACGTCGAGCCCTACGCCTACGGCGACGCCCATGAGATTAACGACGTCGGGTCCTACGCCTACGGCGACGCCCATGAGATTAACGACGTCGGGTCCTGCACCAGCGGGAACTCTAGATGTGAGAGTGTCTCCCGATCCAACACCCACATCTCGTTCAATTCAAATTGCCGCTCAAACTCTTGATATTGTCGTGAACGGACAGAGTCGCAACTACACGGACGGTAGTGTCGCGGCGTCTTGTTTCGAATATAAAAATCCTAGCAGTGGTCGCAGGTATGCGGGGGCGATCGGTGACGGTACCTACACAATAGACGGCGACGGTGCAGGAGGAAATACACCGTTTTTTGTTTACTGCGATATGACGACCGACGGCGGTGGATGGACGCTGATTGCAAATGTTCGCCCCGCGCCTGGGGGATATTGGGAATCCAATATGGAGCGTTTCGGCTCGGCGGCGTTTCCGAGTTCTTTGGCAACTGAGAGTCTGGTCCGGCCGATGGATGTTGATCGATCGCTCCTCAGCTATCGTGAAGTCATCTTTATGGACAGCGGGCTGGGAACCTGGTTCGTCGTCGAAAAAGCAAATCGATTTTATTTGAGCAATTATCAGGGAGTCTGCAACGACAGAAACGTTTTGGCGAACAGCAATTTTACGGCGTTACGTACATCTAGAACAAGTGGTGCCGCGACCCTCTACGCAAATTGGGCCAATAGTTGCCCCAATTCTGTTGATAATGTGCAATTTATGGATAGCAGCGCTGGCAGCGGTCATTTGAGTGGAGAGTGTGCATTTGTAAATTTCGATAATTCCTGTGCGATGGCTGAGGGGACGAGGATCCGCGCCTTCGTTCGTTAATGACCTGCTGTTTTTTTCTCACCTGCCTCGATTGCGATATCGAGCTTGTTTTCCGCTGGAGGAATCGGGCAGGTGGCATAGGAGATGTAAGCGCAGGGTGGATTGTAGGCACGGTTAAAGTCCAAAACGACCGTGCCATCGTCATTGATCTCGGCTTCGAGAAATCGACCAGTGCCATAGCTCATTTTCCCGGTAGTTTGATCTTTGAAGACGAAGAAAAGTTTGTTCCCTTCACGAGTCGGAAAGGCTTCGTAGGTTTTTCCTTGGAAAGTGAAGGTTACGTTGCCCTCAATAAGCTCTTCGTTGGAGTCACCGAGAACATCGGGAATGACGATCTTGCGCGGCTTCTCGAACTTCCGCCATTTGCCGACGATGCGAAACGATTCATTGAACTCCCACCAATTGAGTCCGGCAAAATTCTTAAGCGTATCGCTTGCTGAGTCCTTGATTCTTACGCCGATGCCGTGCGGGCGTTCAATGAGATAGAATTTGACTGTGCCAACAGTGATAGAGGTGAGATCCTTGCCGCTCTTATCAGTGATCAAAGGATAACGAGTGCCACTCACCGCAGGGGAATCGTTGATCTTGACGCCCTTAACGTCAGTAAACTGCAATTCGGCTTTGCCATTTTGTAGGTAAATCTTGCCGAGACTCTCCGGAGCTGATTGCGGCAAGACCACCTTAGAAGCGGGAGCTGAACCAATCGAACTTTCCCCTGGTTGAAGCCAGGTCAGTCCAACGACGACCAACCAATTGGCTTTAAGGGACTATTCGCGTGATTCACGGAATGATTTCAAATCCTCGAGAATCGTCTTTTTTGGCATGGCAAAAGTCCTCTCGGTGAAAAACACTAACAAAAGTGAAAGCAGAATCAGTTTTGGCATTCAGACCTCCGGCGATGGTTCGTGAAAGGTATAGATAGGAAGCCTTGGACTTTCAACGTTTACCAGCTGTGCAGTCCGGGCGTTTAATGCCCTTTGGGTTCGGCTGCGGTCTGTCGAATTTACAAACGCCAGGGCGGCCGACCTATGTCCTTGAGATAACGCCTGAAACTCAATATAATGCGACGCAGAAATTCACCCCAAATCTCTAAGGAGTTTGTTTACATGAAACAGCTTTTCGCTTTGGTTCTCGCTCTGATGGCTGTCTTGCCCTCGACAGCCTTCGCCATTGGCCGTGACACTGGTCCGGAAACTGAAATTCCAGCTTATGCGTCATGGTGTGATGGTAAAAGCATCAAGGTTGAGGACGGCACAGCTCAAGGCAAGGTTATTGTTACCTGTGCGGCGACTGAGCGTTGTCTTGAATCCACCGGCTACGTCGGTAGCCAGCGTGCGATCGTTGCTCGCTGCGAAGAAGTAAAATAACTTCCTCGCGCCGTTAGTTCATTTATTCGAAGCGCTCGGGCCGGAACGGACGGGGGTTCGTGAGGGGGGGGCGGCCAGCTATCAGATCCGCCGCAAGGCGACCTGACCCGGGAGCTGACTGTAGTCCCAACATTTGATGTCCGGTATTGTAAACAAGATTTGTCCATTTATTTGAGAAGCCGATCATTGGCACGCCATCCGGCGTGCACGGACGCAGCCCACGCCATACTTCGCGGATCGTTGGCTCTT
>SXRI01000268.1 GCA_005793615.1 Bdellovibrionales bacterium | reverse complement strand
TGGTGGAATCCGGCGGTTGAAAACCAAGCCACCGATCGCGCTCACCGCATCGGCCAGACCAAAACAGTTCAAGTTTACCGCTACCTTATTAAGGATTCGGTTGAAGAAAAGATCGAGATTCTTAAAGACATCAAAGCCAAACGCTTCGATGCCCTATTTGCGGTTTCCGAGAGCGAATCAGAATTCCACAGCGGCTCAAGTGCGCTTAGCCAACGCGACTTTGAATTCTTGTTAAGTTAATCTGGCGAGCGCAGTGAAGCTCACTCTGTGATCTTGAGCTTGGTCAGAAAACTCGCGATCTTCTCATAGCCCTTAACCGACAATTCAACGAAGTGAGCTTCGATCAGATGACCGACACTAACTGGCATCGAGGGCTGATCGGCCTTGGCCGGCGTCACCGCACTGCCACCGCCTTGCCATTGATTGTATTGTTTAATCACCACCACGCGTTCGTTCATCGCAAGATGAAGCACTGGAATTTCAAAAGCAACATCGCACTTGTCGCCCATCTTGAGATTTCCGGCCCCAATCTCAGCCAGTAAACCACGAGTATTTAGGCGTAAGATTTTTGCGTTAACAACCAAACCATCGATTTTGAGTTGCGCCGTAATCGGAAAGGCGGGAACTTTTTTAACCACTACCTTGATATTCGGATCAGTACCACCGCTGATTTTTCGAGCAGCGTTCTTCGCCACTTTCGTTCTCCCGCTTCAATGTCCAAAAAACCATTTTCGCATAAAGAGAGAACCGGAAGCAACCCGACCATGGTCTGTTGTATGGGGGTAGCCTTTAGTACCGCACGCGAACTTCAAGTTCAGTCTTGCCGGCAGGATGAAACGCCATCATTCCTCGCTCAACGCAAGAGCGAAGCTTGTCAGAAAACCCGTTGGTTTCCTTGCGCGTTTTCATTTCATTAAAACGTCCGTCTTTATAGAGCGCGACATACTCTAAACGTCCAAAACGCAAGTGATCACTCACGCTCTCTTCTTGCTCGCAAGTCTTAAGATGTGTCACGAGCGACTCAAGCTGTTTGCCAACATCGTCAAAGCCCTTAGCATAAACATCAAAGCCGTTGCGCAAAGACTCTCCGGAATCAACCATCGACGGCTCAATTTTTCGTCCGGTAAAGCCTGAAATCGCCGGCATTACACTGGCAGGAGTCGCATTCATCGCGGCAGCGAAAGCGCGCGCACTCTCCACGCGACTGGCTTTACGAACAGTATCGAGTTCACCCTTTTTGAATTCGAAAACCAGCTTACCGAGGTAGCTCACCGCTCCGTTCTCTACGCGGAAACCCTCTTTGAAGACGTCATCAACATCCCAGACACGCGAAATTCCACAACCCAAACGCCCGGTTTTATAGGAACCGGTCTCTAACTGCGTGAAGACCTGCGGATTACTCGCGTTCAAAGTGATGAAATAACTCTTACCGGTTTCCTGTTGGATAACCCGCCACCGACACTCAAAGTTAGGATCTATCTTCTCAACCTGTTTAATCTCAGCGACGAGCAAGACCGCTCCAGGCCCCTTTCCAAGGCGCGAGCTCGGAACCGGCATCACAGTCGAGCCAGCAATGGCGCCGCCGCCGCGCGGCTCTGCCGTACGCACCGTCACGCACCCCGCGACCGCACCTGTTAAAACCAAGCTTGCTGCGAGTAAATGAATTCGACCTAGCTTTGAAGTCATGCCTTGGCTCTCCTCATAGTATTCCCAGAGGATCTTCGCTCAATCGCCGGCGCTTTAGCAAGAATTTACCTTTGAGTTAGAGACGCAATTTGTTTTAATTCAGCAATGAGCGAAATTCGACTTTTCATTACCGGCGGCACCTTTGATAAAGAATACGATGAACTGAGTGGACGGCTCTATTTCAAGGATTCGCACCTTCCCGAGATGCTGCGTCTAGGGCGCTGCGGCCTTAAAACCGATATTCGTACCCTGATGCTCATCGATAGCCTCGATATGACCGATGACGACCGCAAACTGATCCTCGCAAGCTGCCAATCGGCACGCGAAGAGCGCATCGTTATCACCCACGGAACCGACACCATGGAGAACACGGCGCGCACACTGGGCGACGCGAATCTGGCAAAGACAATTGTTCTCACTGGCGCCATGGTCCCCTACGCCTTTGGTAGCTCCGACGGATTGTTCAATCTCGGCGCGGCTCTGGCCTTTGCGCAGTCGCTCCCCCACGGTGTGTATGTCGCCATGAACGGTCGTTACTTCCTCTGGAATAATGTGCAAAAGGACCGCAGCACCGGTGTCTTTAAGGAGCGAGAATCCAAATGAAAACCAAGAGAACGCGATCCACCAGCGCTAAACCTACCCGACGTTGGGTCGTTAAAGCCGGAAGCCAAATGGTCTGCTCAGGCGGCCCTCTGCTTTTGCGCGCCTGGATGAGTCAAGTGGCGCAACTGCGAAAACAATTTGCCATTGAGATCATTTGGGTCACATCAGGCGCTATCGCCTCGGCGGCTGAGCGCACGAATTTCAATCGCAAAAATCGCGAACTTCCCGAAAAGCAAGCCCTCAGTGCCATTGGTCAGCCAATGGTTATGGACCTTTACAATCTTGCACTCAACGCCACAGGCCTTCTTGGCGCCCAGGTTCTTCTGACCGCAGGAGACACGCAAGATAAAGTGCGCCGCAAGAACCTGCAAAACACGCTTGAAAAACTTCTCGAGTGGCAAACCGTGCCGATTCTCAATGAAAACGATGCCGTCGCTACCGAGGAGATCAGATTCGGCGATAACGATTCGCTATCAGCCCTGATCGCGCAGATGATGAATGCTGAACGCTTGGTGATTTTGACCGATGTTGAAGGTCTCTATGATTCAGATCCACGCAAGAATCCGCGGGCTCGCTTGATCCATCACAAAAAAGACATTTCGCAAGCCGATCTTGATAAGGTCGCAAAAAACACCACCAGCGAACGCGGCACCGGCGGAATGTATTCGAAACTTTTGGCGGCACAAAACGCGCTGAAGAGCGGCATTATCACTCACCTCATGCGCGGTGATCTACCGCAGAATTTGCTCGCGCTCGCCAGTGGCGAGGAAATCGGCACCGAAATCGGCAACGGCCAAAAAAAGACGGCAAAAAGGGCGCACAAATGAGCTATGAGATTCCCGCCAATGTCGAAACTGAGTTCTTGGCTCTTCGTCAGGCCTCGCGCTCGCTCAGGCAGCTAGGGAGTGAGCAAAAGAATCAGGCACTGCGCGCCGTCAGCAAACTCATCAGTGAAAATTCAACGGCAATTCTAGAAGCCAATCAAAAAGACCTGGCTAAACTCCCGGCCGACACCAGCTCGGCGTTTCGCGACCGTCTGACTCTTACTTCCGAGCGTCTGCAACACATCACCACAAGCCTTGAGGCCGTGGCGAGTCTCGCTGATCCAGTGGGCGAGATCGTGGATGATCGCACGCTTCCTAACGGCCTAAGGCTCCGCCGCCTGCGAGCTCCGTTAGGTGTTATCCTCATGATTTTCGAATCACGTCCCAATGTCATTCTCGAAGCATTTTCGCTGGCCTTCAAATCAGGTAACGCCATTGCCCTGCGCGGCGGACGCGATTCCGCGCACACTGCGGAAGTCTTTTACCGTTTGATGCGCACGGCGCTGACGAGTTCTGGTGTAAACAAAAACTCCTTCTATGGTCTGGATAACTACGAACGCCCCTTGGTCGAAGCCCTTCTTAAGCGAAAAGACTGGATCGATATCGTGGTCCCGCGCGGTGGTGACCAACTCATTGAGTTTGTCTCGCGCACCGCCCTCATGCCGATCATCAAAAATGATCGCGGAATGTGTCACGGCTATGTCGACGTAGATGCCGATATCGAGATGGCAGCAAACGTGATCGCCAACGCCAAAACCAGCCGTCCCGGCGTTTGCAACGCCCTTGAGACCGTGTTGGTACACGAGAAAATCGCAACTGACTTTCTACCCCGTCTCTATGAACTTTGTGCGCAACTGGTACCTAAAGGCCTGCGCTGGAAGTGCGATCCACGGGCCCAAGGAATACTTGGCGGGCGAGCGCATGTCGAAGCCGCCATCCCGAGCGATTGGGATACGGAACATCTCGAGCAAATTCTCAATTGCCATGTGGTCGCGAATCTCGAAGATGCGCTGAAGCATATCGAACACCACGGTTCGCGCCACTCCGAAACCATTCTCACCATGAACGAAGCTACGGCCAGACATTTTCAAGGCGAGGTCGATGCCGCCGCAGTTTACTGGAATGCCTCAACCCGATTTACTGACGGTTTTGAATTTGGTCTTGGCGGCGAACTTGGCATTTCAACACAAAAGCTACATGTCCGTGGCCCGGTGGGCTTGCGCGAATTGACAACTCCTCGCTGGATCATCGACGGCCGAGGACAAATTCGAAAGTAGCGACTCGATTCACTCGCACTTTTTCTTAGATCGCGAAACATATTTTTTTTAGCTCTTCATCCCACGAAACTTCCTGAAGCCCCAAAGTGGTGTCAAATTTTCCTGGCATGCTCCTCGCAAGGTTCGACCCCGGAGACAAAGAACAAGACGTTCAATTGAGATGACCCACGGATGGCAGCTAAGATTTTTCGTTCACAATCTAATTTTTTCAATTTGGAGGGACTTCTCATATGAGTAGAAATCTTTTGGTGTTTGCTCTGTTCTCACTGATGACGGCATCAGCCTATTCACAAACAAATTCAATTTCTGATGAAGTACAGGCGGATTGCGCCCAGGATCAATGCGACACCTCTGCGGGATTTTTAAATCCTG
>SXRI01000267.1 GCA_005793615.1 Bdellovibrionales bacterium | reverse complement strand
CAGAAGTCCACACTGAGGTCTATGGACAAGAAGTCCAAGTTACACAAACCAAGGCGAACAAGGTACGTCAATGCGGGGATTGCGCGTGCGGCTTGGCACAAGGCTCAAGGTCGCTGCACCTACGTTGCAATCGATGGCACACGTTGCGAGTCGACATACGCTTTGGAGCTTGATCATGTTGAGCCGTTTGCGCGTGGTGGTGAGACATCAGCTGCGAACATTCGTCTACTTTGCCGAACTCATAACATTCAAACAGCGCGCGAAACATTTGGCCGGGATTTTATGGCGAGGTTCGAGCGGTAGTAATGCATAATGTATCAAACAAAAATAGAACTGCCGTCGACCGCAATTTAACGAATGCCTACCGAATGGCTATCGAATGGCTATCGAATGGCTATCGAATGATTGCCGGACATTGAACTTAGCTAGACAAACGGCGGGTTTTGTCCCGTAGAGCGACAGAGATGTAAACAGAGCTTCCAAGAGAACTGATCAGTTGGCTATGAGGAACTCGACTCAAAAGCGATCACGTCTTTGTTCATTCCGAAAGTGCTTGGAATTTCTCGCCAGCATTTCGTTTGTGATCTTACTCGGCGCGATCGGCAATGCCGCAGAAACGGTTTCAGAGACAGTGACGGCCAATAAGGCCAGTGCTGATGTAAAGCCCAGCGGTGGCAACATGACTTTGACGACCGCACCGTATGAATATGGTCCGAACAAGGCATCGGTTGTTGATTGGGACGAGTGCGCGGCTGGGCAGAAGGTGACTTCAGCCTGGCTTGATTACAATGAAGGCGATGGTAGTTCCAAGAAAACCTCCAAGACTGTTCGCTTGAATCCCGGCATGGCCAAACACCTTGACCGATATCTATTGTCTTGTGCCCAGGAATCGGCGGAAAAGGCCGGCTTGCCGAAGCCGGAACATCTCGAACTGCTCGATTTCGAGGGCTACTTTTACAAGGAAAAAACACTTCTGCCAGGCGCAGCTCCTGGCCCGGTAAAGTTAAGTCTTCACGCTACCGGAAATGCTTTTGATATTATCCAATTTGCTTGGAACGATAAAGATGGCAAGCAAATCGTCGTCAGCACGATCAAAGAGAAGAATACCTCCGAGACAGACCAGAAGTTCTACGGGGAGTTTCGTCGCTGCTGGAATAGAAGTTTGGGCGGAGGTTGTTACTACGAAGGTGGTTCCATCGGTTACGAAGATTCTTGCCAAGATTTTTCGTTTATCGGCGACAAGGGTCAGACGCGAACCTTCTATAACAATCGTTTACACAATGGCCATTTGCATCTCGAGTTCCCATCCTGCGCGCCACGCTATGATTGAACGCAGGCCAGAAAAACGCAGGCCAGAAAAACGCAGGCCAGAAAAACGCCGAGCAGAGGTTTGAATGAAATACGCGTTTCTGTTTTTAATCATCTGGTTGTTTTCATCGCAATCGAGTCATGCCGGGGATGAGCGTCTTGAGCGTTCGACGCTCGCAACGACCGTAGTTGAACAAAAAACATTTACCTCGGCAAAAACCGGAAAAGTCTATGTTTCAATCGAAAGCGGTGCTCACCACGGCTTTGCTCCTTACTTACTGTCGGTACGCCTTGAATGCCTGAACCGCGGCCGGCAAATTCCTGAATGGTCGAGTGCTATCACGAGGGCGATTTGTGGCTACGAGAAGAAGGGAATCCACATCGACGAGAAATCCGGCGAAATCGAGGTTGGCTACTTTGTGCCTAACCTTCAAGCCTTCGACAAAGAGCGGCTGCGTCTCGGCGGCAAGGATCCGGCCGCAGTCTGTATGAAACAGCGCCAGGTCTTAAAGGCGCGCCTTGTTGACCTTTGTTCGCCGGGAAAAAAGCTGGAATAGAGAAAAAATAGAACCAAAAAATCGCTGACGAAGCCTTACTCTCTTCCCCGTCGACCGTCTATGGTATACGGTGTGGAGGCCGTTTCAATTGATGTTTTGAACACAACAGCATAGCTAGGCAACAAAAAATATGAAAATTCTCGAACCGCTCGACTTAGGTTTCACGCAACTTAAAAATCGCGTCATCATGGGGTCAATGCATACCGGTCTCGAAGAGCATAAGGGTGGCTTTGAGAAAATGGCCACGTTTTATGGTGAGCGCGCCCGAGGCGGCGTTGGCCTGATTGTAACCGGGGGGTTTGCGCCTAATGTCTTCGGTCGCCTGGCGCCCTTTGCTTCGCAGTTGAGTTATTTTTGGCAAGTGAAGAAACATCGACTGATCACGGAAGCTGTGCATCGTGAGGGTGGAAAGATTGCCTTGCAAATCCTCCACGCCGGTCGCTACGCCTATCATCCTTTGGCGGTAGCGCCGAGTGCGATCAAATCTCCAATCAGCATGTTCAAACCTTGGGCTCTGCAAGGATGGGCTGTCGAAGTGACCATCAATGACTTTGTCAATTGCGCGCGAAAAGCCAAACAAGCCGGCTACGACGGTGTGGAGATCATGGGTTCCGAGGGATACCTCATCAACGAATTTATTTCGGGCTCGACCAATAAGCGTCGCGACAAGTGGGGCGGTTCTTATGAAAATCGCATGCGCTTTCCGGTCGAAATCGTTCGCCGGGTACGCCAAGCACTGGGACGTGACTTCATCATTATCTATCGTCTGTCGATGATCGATCTCATCGAGGGCGGTAGCGATTGGTCTGAGGTGGTTCAACTAGCAAAAGCGATCGAGGCGGCTGGTGCGTCCCTCATCAATACCGGAATCGGCTGGCATGAGGCTCGCGTACCGACGATCGCGACAATGGTACCGCGGGCGACTTTCACCCGAGTGACGGCGCAGCTCAAAAAAGAAGTGCACATTCCTCTTATCACCTCTAATCTCATTAACACTCCCGAAAAGGCCGAAGAGGTTCTCGCTCGCGGTGATGCTGATTTGGTTTCGATGGCGCGACCTTTTCTTGCCGATCCTGAATTCATGAACAAGGCCCAGGCCGGTCGCAGCCAGGAAATAAACACCTGCATCGCCTGCAATCAAGCGTGCCTCGATCATATTTTTCAGCAAAAAGTGGCTTCCTGTTTGGTGAACCCACGTGCTTGTCATGAAACCGAGGTGCTGGCAAAGCCAGTGCAGCAGGCGAAAAACATCGCTGTCGTTGGTGCTGGACCTGCGGGGCTGAGTTTTGCAGTGACCGCAGCTGAACGTGGTCATCAAGTCACGGTATTTGATTCTGCGAGTGAAATCGGCGGCCAGTTCAATCTCGCGAAAAAGATTCCCGGCAAAGAAGAGTTTTACGAGACCCTTCGCTACTTCGGCACCATGCTAAAAAAATATTCGGTAAAAGTAGTTTTGGAGAAACGAGTTTCAGCGGAAGAAATACTCGCTGGCAAATTTGACCAAGTGGTTCTTGCAACAGGTGTTACTCCACGCACTCCGAAGATCACCGGCATTGATCACGAGAAGGTGGTCTCTTACATCGATGTCTTGCAGGGAAAGGTGGAGGTCGGCCAAAATGTGGCGCTCGTTGGTGCCGGCGGTATTGGTTTTGACGTAGCCGAGTTTCTTAGCGAGAAAGATCATTCTCTCAGTGAGGATCCCGTCAGTTTTGCGAACTATTGGGGTGTAGACCTTAGTGTGCGTGCTCGCGGAGGTATTGCGGGCGTCGAGCGCAAGATCCAACCGCCGATTCGCCAGATTTATCTCCTACAGAGAAAGGAAGGTAAAGTTGGCCAAGGGCTCGGCAAAACCACAGGGTGGATTCACCGTGCGATGCTTAAAGACAGAAATGTTAAAATGCTCAGTCGAGTCGTTTACGAAAAAATTGACGATCAAGGGCTGCATATCTCGGTCGATGGTCAACCGCGAACACAGGCCGTGGATCATGGGGTGAT
>SXRI01000266.1 GCA_005793615.1 Bdellovibrionales bacterium | reverse complement strand
TGTCAAATAGGTTCCTTGCGGAAACTCCGGCCGCTGCGTGTGGTCCGGGCTATGGCCGCCACGCGCCAGCCAGCGAATGTCACCATCAAAACTCTGCATCACTCGGGCGAGCATGGAACGAAAATCCTCTTCACCGAATAGGCCAGAACACGAACAGGAGACATAAATTCCAGATGGCGCAGTTTTACGAATCGCCTCGCGATTCATTTTATAATACGCCTGTGCCCCTGTCGGCAGATCCTTTTTCTTTTTAATAAATGCCGGTGGATCACAGATAACAACATCGTAAGAACGACGTTCAAGGGCATCAAGACCACCCTCTCCCTGTCCAAGAACATCGAGTTTGCGAATCTCCGCGACACCACCGTGCGCTTGAACGTTCTCGGCAGCGATCTGTAGCGCCTGCGAAGACGCATCGACGAGTGTGACATGAGCCGACTTCCCGTGTTGCGTCGCCAAGTTCGCGAGCTGAGTGCCCCACTGACCGATATAGCAGCACAAATCGAGCACGCGGATCTCGCGTTTGTTCGCCAGACTCTCATTCGCCAGCAGCTGCTTCACGAATCGCGCCGTTATTTGTACATTCGAGCGTTGGTCGAGAAAGAACCCTGTCTTCTGCCCACCGACTAAATCGGCAGTGAAGGTGAGTGCTTGATGCTCCGAACTCGCCGCCTGCACCAAAAGCTTGGCTTTTTCCGCATTGAAACCGGAAGGTGACTGAATTACTTTCTTGGGCTCGGCCACAAGGCCTTCCATGGTGCGAGCTTTGCTATCATTGGCGATAATGATCACGGTGTTTTGCCACGACACACTGGTTTGGTGTTTTTGGGCTTCGTGTTTCACCAGGCCCTCTAGCCCCTCGATGACTTGCTCGAGAAGCGCATCCATCCCAGCGGTTGATGACTGCACAACGAAGGCCTGCCCGAGTTCACCGGCGAGAATGAAACGATCGATCACCAAACCCGGTAAGCGGTCGCCCTCAGCGAAACAAAGACGATGGCTCTCTTTATCTAGACCAGCGATTTCACGGGCACGTGCCGCAATCTTAAAGCGCTCAATGAAAAAACTTCCATCAATCGCCGGTTCTTGCCTGGTCGAAAGTGTTCTAAAAGAGATCAAGGAATTCGGATGCCCGTAGCCGCGAGCAAGGAACGCTCCTGAAAAATCACGCAATTCAATCAATTCCCCAGGGCGAATACCCTTTGGGCTCTGCGCCAGCTCATTGGAGAACACCCAAGGATGACCAAAGCGAAACTTCTTTTCCGAGCCTTTTTTTAAATGCCAAATCGTCATGATGACGTAGTGCCCCGATGACCCCGCGCGGTCAAGAACAAACCTCGCGTCCCACAGCCAGGACCTGGGGCTAGGTTGAGCCGATTTCCCCTCAGGCCAAAAAATCACGCAAATCGCGACTATCAGGATAATTGCTCCTCCTGCAAAATTGAGAGATGCCACAAAATTTTTCGCACGCAATTGCTAAAGTCGCGCTCGGTATCACAGTTGTCGCAACCCCTCCGGCAAAAGCTCACACGGTTCGCACCGCGATCGCCATCAACAATATCCGCATGGCTACGCCAGTTCCTTTTGATCAGGTTTTTTCCTCAAAGCTACTCGGGCTCGACCAGGAGACGCCGCAGACACAGAAGCTGCTGCTCAAACAGGCGAACGAATATCTTGAGTTTCGCCGTAACCCTTCTAGCAGTCGCGAAAGCGCTCGCTGGCTCGAGAGTTGTACTTCTGAGAATCCCTACTGCGCTTATGAAACTAAACGTCGCGAACCGGCGCAGACGCAATCGAAGAACGTGCCCCAAGCCGAGCGTCGAGCGATCGCGAGCGAACTTCGCAATGGGAATTTCGATGCCTTTGCAAACCGAAGTCCCTTTGAAATCTCGGCCGCTGTACGCCAGCTGGAGCAAGACCGTCGGCTCGCCGAAGTGGCGATGACCGTTGCCGATAGAGCGGCCTGCGTTCCGTCGGGAGTGGCCGCAGCACTTGCTTCGAAACTCGAAGAACGTTTTCCCGCAATTGAGATCGTCGAACTCACTAAGCGCCTTTACCGCAAGGGCCTCACTTGCGGAAACAACCTCGCCGCCGCGCACGCCAGCTTTCGTCTCGGACTCCTACATATTTGGGAGGACAACTGCACCGAGATTAGCTCACTCATGCTCAAGGTTGAGTCGATTCAAGAAGCCAGTCAATTTCACGCACGAGCCAAATACTGGCGTTATTTTTGCGCTGATCGCTCCGGTGATCAGCTGAGTCGCCAGTTCGCGCGCTCCGCCCTACTCAAAGATCACCCGATGAGTTTCCAGACTCTTGCGGCCGCTGCCGAAGACGACACCATGATAGATGAAGTCATGAATCAGCCCTCTCCGCAAGTCGCCTTTCGCTCGCTGGTGCGCGCGGACCTCAATCAGCTCTTACGAGCAACGGAAGCTCTGGTTCAAACTGGAAATTCCGGATTATCGACGCAACTCGCTGGCGAAATCATAGATCAAAACATTAAAGACATCGCCACGATGGAGCCCGAGGTCCGACTCTATATTGCAATGCTCATGAACCGCATCGGCGCAACCTTACCTAAGTTTAAAATTCTCAATGAGTTGTTTCTCGATGCGCCTCAAACAGTCAGCTTGAAAACACTGAAACTCTTCTTTCCACTTTCCTACCTTGAGGTCGTGCGCCATAAACAGCAGCAAGTCGACCCGCTACTGATTCTTTCACTGATTCGCCAAGAGAGTGCTTTTAACAAAGAGGCACGTTCGATCGCCGGTGCACGCGGCCTCATGCAGGTTATGCCGGCGACGGCGCGAATGGTGGCACGTAAACATGCCTCGCGACTCTATGAGCCAGCTATCAATATCGAGATCGGCACTAAGTACTTTTTAAATCGCCTTCGTCAGTATGATGGCGACGTTGAACTGACTCTGGCCGCTTATAATGCGGGTTTTTCGCGAGTCGATGACTGGCGTAAGCGCTACCCCACCGATAACCGTCTGCTCTTTCTAGACTTCATTCCATTTCGCGAAACACGCGACTACGTGTCGTCAATACTGCGCAACTACTATTGGTACGTAAAACTCTACTCGCCGCAAATCATCACCGAAACGCAGCTCGCGCACACGATTAACTCCAAAACAGACTCGATCATCAACGCCAAAGCGGGAATCGCCGCGAATGCGACGGGCCAACGTCTTCCCGCCTCCGTGAATAAAGACGCAGCTGCGGGCAAGTGAAATTTGACTTTGAGCGCGATCGGCTTAAAGCTTTAGAATGAGTGTTAACCAATCGAAGCAAGGAATTCACTAGTGATGCCAATCGCAAACAGCCGCAAGATTTTCGTTTCCTTGATCGTTATCCTTGTTTGTTCAAGTGCTACGGCCTTTGCCCAAAATGCTCAGAACACTCCGGACGAAGCGCAGGGTATCCGGGAACCGCAGAGCGATTCCGCTAGTGAACCTTCTCTGAACAATAACTCTGAAGCCGAAACCCCGAACCCGCCCACTTTGGCTCCCGAAAATCGCCCCGCCTTTCGTGCCGAACCGCCGAATCGACCAGTCCTGCGCGCTGAGCCTCCGAGCGAAGTTAAAGCCCCGCCAGTAGCGACGGGCTCTGTTTCGTCCGAAAAAGCAAAGACCAAATCCGAGGCCACGAAATTTGACGACAAACTTTCTATTGAACTTAAACAAAACTGCCAACGCCATTTCCCCGGACAGATTCAAGCCGAGGTTCGCGCCGCCTGTGGCACTGCAGGAAGCGACTTTGAACGTCTGAGCAAGATCGGCAGCTCTTTAACGCAAACGCGGTGTCGCCTTCAACATGGTGAAGAACCTCGCTTAGTGATGGCCTGTTTGATTGGCACCAATATCGCCGATGAACTTGTTCGCAGTCAGGACGGCTTTAAAAAGAAACTTCAACTCTGCGCTGAGAGCTACCCGGTTCATAATGAAATCGATGCCGCTCTACAGGAATCCTGCCTGACAGGAGTTCACCTACCGAGTCTGATGAAAACCGATGGCCACGAGCGCTTCGAGGCCTGCGGCAAGATCACTCCCGAGCGTTCCTTTATCGGCCCGTGTGCCGTTGGCCTAAGTCTGGCGCAGGAACTTTCTGCCAACAACGCAAAGGTGGAGCCCGGAAGCCAGAACAAAATGTGTGAAAAGTTCTTCAACTTGAACCGCTTCCATAAGGGTTATCGCGCCTGCTTGAGCGCCCGTTCACTTGCTCCCGAGCTACCGGCAAAGTACGGCGAGGCGATCAAAGGCTGCGCTAATATCGTGAGCGAAGCCAATAACGATATCGAGCGCGCCGCCTGTATTGTCGGTCTTTCGATCTTCCGTCATTTACAGAAAAACGACGACGTCAACAAACACTATCAAAAGTGCGGCGACAACAAGGTCACCTATCAAGATCGTGACTTTCTCGCGTGTCTGACAGCGGCGAGTTTGCTGGATTTTACCGACAAGAACGGTGCTGAAAGTGGCTGCCGCGAAGTCTTTAAGGAACTCAAGAGCCGCAGCCGGGGTGATTGCGTGAACTCGCTCAGTTTGTTCTAGTGATTTTTGGGATGAGGCTTTTGGGAAACGGCTCATTTCGAGACGACTTCGTGTTTACCGGTAAATAAATGTTACTGAGGGATTTATCTTTTTTCTTCATTATCCCGCCTTTTTAAGGTTATCGGCCTGTTGCACGAGTTCATTAATTGCTTTAAGCTTTTGTTCCACTTTTTTTCTTAATTGAATCGGATTGTGCAGATCCATGATACTCAAAAGCTCTTTCTCTT
>SXRI01000265.1 GCA_005793615.1 Bdellovibrionales bacterium | reverse complement strand
GTTTTAACGACGTCACCATGACTCATCCAAACGCGCTGTTCAGCGCCAAGGCGCGCGGAAACAGGCTCTTGCCAACGTACTTGGTTGAACCCGTACTCACGCTTTGATTCGGAGATCACTTCACCACCAAGATCGCGCGCGATCAGCTGCATGCCATAGCAAATTCCTAAAAGTGGCGCGATCTCCTGCAACTCCGCCACCGCCCTCAAAGGCGCATCCTTATCATGAACCGACGACGGACCACCACTTAAGATAATCCCCTTGGGCTTGAGAGCTTTGATCTTTTCCAGCGGTACATTGAATGGCAAAAGCTCGGAATAAACATTCAGCTCGCGAAGTCGTCTGGCAATCAACTGAGTCAGTTGTGAGCCAAAATCGAGAACAACAAAACCACCTTCAACATTACTCATCTCATAGCCTCTTATCTTTGGTCGCGAAGTCTTATGTTACATCATGATTCGAGTCGATAATTCGGCGCCTCTTTCGTGATACTCACGTCATGAACGTGCGACTCACGCAGTCCCTGCGAACTGATGCGAACAAATTTGGCCTTTTCCTGAAGTTCCCTAACCGTACTTGCTCCCATATATCCCATACCAGAACGCAAGCCGCCTAAGAGCTGATGAAGAATCGCCGACGCCGAACCCTTGTAGGGAACTTTCCCTTCAATGCCTTCCGGAACAAGCTTTTCAAAATCAGTCACATCCCCTTGGAAGTAACGATCCTTTGATCCCTTTTGCATGGCACCGAGCGAGCCCATTCCGCGGTAAACTTTATAAGTACGGCCTTGATACAAAATGGTTTCACCAGGGCTCTCATCAGCACCTGCCAACAGACCACCGATCATCACCGAACCGGCTCCCAGCGCCAGAGCTTTGGTGATATCGCCCGAATACTTGATCCCGCCATCGGCGATAATGGTTTTACCTAAACGTCGCGCCGCTTTCGAACACTCCATAACGGCAGAGATCTGCGGCATACCAACCCCAGCCACGATGCGCGTGGTACAGATCGATCCTGGCCCAACGCCAACCTTAACAACTTCAGCGCCTTGTTTGATCAAAGCCTCGGTGGCATCAGCCGTCACCACATTACCAGCGACCACGATCACGTCTTTGAAGTTATCAGCAACCCACTTGACCATATTTAAAACGTTGCGCGAGTGCCCGTGCGCGGTATCGACACAGATCACGTCGACACCGGCGCCGGCGAGAGCCTGCACGCGTTCCCGCGATGTTTGGTCGATACCAACAGCCGCACCAACAATGAGTCGACCATGGGAGTCTTTGGTCGCCAGCGGATATGCCTGCGCCTTTTCAATATCCTTGATCGTGATCAAACCCTTAAGTCGTTTTTGTTTATCGACCACAGGAAGTTTTTCGATCCGGTGCATTTGAAGAATTTTTTGCGCCTGCGCGAGCGTGGTACCAACCTCAGCCGTGACCAAATTATCCTTGGTCATGATATTGGAAATCGGTTGTTCGGTATTGGTTTCAAAGCGCAGATCACGATTCGTAAGAATTCCAACCAGGACCCCATCAACAGTGATGGGCACGCCACTGATCGAATATTTGCGCATCAACTCTAAAGCCTCGGCCACTCGGCGATCAGGCCCTAAAGTGATGGGCTCCATGATCATGCCGCTTTCGTACTTCTTCACCTTCTCAACTTCGAAGGCCTGCGCTTCAGGAGGCAGATTCTTATGAATGATTCCGATCCCACCCTGCTGCGCGATAATTCGTGCCATTTTGTTTTCGGTCACTGTGTCCATGGCCGCAGAGACGATGGGACTGTTGAGCACCACGCCGCGGGCAAACTCAGATTTCGGCGAGATTTCCGTTGGTACCACCTCTGAATATTGCGGGATCAGAAGGATATCATCAAAGGTCAACGCAATAGGACCCTCTTCAAACTTAGAAAAGCCAAGCTCCATCTGCACTCTCCTCTCGCGTTTAAGGTCGCTCTTTCAGCGACGGATTTTGGTACCACGTTTTATAATTCAAATAGTTATTCGCGGATTGCTCGAGAAACGCCAGCTCCTCGGGTTTCAAGCGGCGCACAGCTTTCGCCGGTCGACCGAGAATCAACCAACCTTCTTCGAGAAATTTTGCATCTTCCGTCACAAGACTGCCTGCTCCGACGATATTACGGGCGCCGATGTGCGCATTATCCATGACGATCGAACCCATGCCGATAAGGCAAAGATCATCAACGCGACAACCGTGCAAAACCACCGAATGACCAATGGTCACGCGATTACCGATACGCGCGAAGGCTTTCTTAAAGGTGCCGTGAATAACGGTGCCGTCTTGAATATTGGTTTCATCGCCGATCGTGATGGGGCCAACATCTCCACGCAAAACCGTATTGAACCAGATAGAGGAATCACGCCCGATCGCGACATCGCCGATGATTTGCGAGGATTCCGTTAAAAAGGTCCCTGCCCCGATCTTCGGGGTATAGCCGAGAAGAGGTAAAATCATAAATGTAGGCCTCAAGTTGTGGGTCCGAAAGAGTGGGGCCTATTACATCACGTATGGATGTTTCTTGGAACCTTTTTCCATCTCTGTTAGCAATCCTGGAACTTGCCCTTGCGCCAGATTTTGCTCGAACTGCGTCAGGTCGGAATCGAGGTTTCGGCATCGTGCCATAAGATCTTTGCTGCAAAAGAAGCGAGCGCATCCCTGCAGACAAAAAGACATGGCCTCGTCAGCTCGCACACGAATGGTACGTGGTCCATTTTGGCTGCTAAACGTCAAAAGCACAAACTGGTGATGTCCGACCAACTCCACAAACCGGCAGCTTTCGAGCTTAAACTCTACCATTTCGAGAATCTGACGCGTCACCGAATGCGGTGTATTGCCTGCACCAGCCTGCGAAAGATGAGTGAGCGCAACCCCTGCATCAAGAGGATTCAACCACACCGGCAGAACCTCAAGCGCGTTCTTGTCCTTCAAAATCAGAACCGGTCGCCCTAAATTCGAACTCACTGAGATTCCATGCGGAAAGAGCTCTATACCTTCGGAATCAGAATTGGCGGCTTTTGACTCGCCCAAAGTGGAAACCGCCTTGGCTCGCAACGGCGATTTTACTCGTTTTCGTTTTTCATTGGGGAGCGTATCGCTTACTTTCGTCATTGCAACGACCCGGGGGATTGCTGACCTACCACCGAAACCAGTTCAGCCCGCAAAACACTTGGATATGCTTTCACGACATTCGCCGCCACCGTGGCACCAATTAAGGATTCGGGCGCCTGCAAAAACACGAGCTTATTCTGTGTCGTGCGTCCTTGAAGCTGCCCCTCAGTATCCGTCGTCGCCTCAAGGAGAACCTCAATTTCGATACCATCGTACTCTTTAGCCAGATCAAAGCTGATTTCACGCTGAACATCAATCAACACCTGAAGCCGGCGCTGCTTCTCAACTTCGGAGATTTGATCGGCAAACCGCGCAGCCTTAGTGAACGGCCGCGGGCTATACTTAAACGAATAGATATTATCGTAGCGAACTTTCTCACAAAGACTCACCGTATCGGCAAACTGCTCCTCAGTTTCACCCGGGAAGCCAACAATAATATCCGTCGACAAAACCACTCCGGGAATACCAGCGCGAATCATGCGCACTTTATCAAGGTATTCTTCGCGCGTGTAACCACGATTCATGCGCGCCAACATCTCAGTATTTCCACTTTGCGCCGGCAGATGAATATAGTCGCAAATTTTGCTGCGATATTTTTGACTGATATCAACCAGCTCCTGATTGAAATCCTTCGGGTGACTGGTGGTATAGCGAATACGCTGAATGTCAGTATCCTCAGCGAGCGTTTGCAGAAGTTTGGCGAAATCAGCACCGCAGTCGGAGCGATAGCTGTTTACATTCTGCCCGAGAAGAGTCACCTCTTTTGTGCCTCGCTTGATCAAGGAGCGAATATCGTTTATCAACTCTTGTAGATTTCGACTGCGCTCTCGCCCGCGGGTGAAGGGAACTACGCAGAAGGTACAGAAATTATCACAGCCCTTCATGATATTCACAAAACTCGCAACCCCTGGCCGCCGAATCAAAGTTTCAACAGAATACGGCTTTTCATTTTCAAAGCGCGCTGCAACTACTTTTTCTTTGCTCGCATAAGTTCGTGAGATGATATCGGGAAGTTGATCAATGGAGTCTGTGCCGAAAACGAAGTCGAGAACTGGAACATCTTTAAGGAGTTTCTGCTTTTCCTGTTGGGCAACACAGCCGGCGACGCCAATTCTCAGACGCGGATTTTTTTCCTTAAGTTCACGATAGCGGCCAACCTCGGAATGAACCTTGTGGACAGGTTTTTCGCGCACCGAGCAGGAGTTGATAATGATAAGTGAAGCCTGCTCTGGGTTTTCAACCGGGACAAAGTTCACCATCTCCAGCAGCGCCAACATCCGCTCTGAATCATTAACATTCATCTGGCAGCCATAGGTGGAAATGTACACGCCTTCGCCTTGACCAAGATTCATGTTCGCAATGCCGCTCGCCTCAAGATTTGCCTGATTTGCATGATTGTTGACCTGAGTACTGCCATGATCCAAAGTTTTACTCCCGCGCCCGCGACGCCACCGAAGGCGAAAAATGAAATTGTTACCAATACTTCGGCATTGTGTCTAAAGAATCTTCGAGGTATAAACTTCGCCTTGTCATCTTGTCAAACTCCAGTCACTAGCATGAGAAAAACGTGTACCCGCTACTTAACTCAGGCGAACTCCTGAGAGTTCGGTGGAACTCGGTAGCGAGCCTAGTGAAGAGACATGTAGCGTCCTAGAGACCAGTTTTATTGAGCGCCATTATCGCCCGAAAGGAACTAACGAAATGCCGAGTGCGAATACCTTCCATCCCCGCCACATCACATCGCGTCAATGGACCGCATTACCCACTGACTTTGTCGCTAAGGTTGAAGAGGTTTTCGCCCGTCAATTCGAACTGGAGTCAATGAATGGCGAGTTCTTCGTAGAGGGACGCATTTTTCCCGAAGAAATCATCGTTCGCGTTGGCTACTTGGAAAAAGGCCGAATTAAACAGATCAACTTCGAAGCTTCCATCGATCTTCCGAAATCCGCGGCGAACACCGGTGAATCCGCAGACTTAAGCGACCAGCCAGTACCTGGCAGCAGTGATTCAAGTGATACTAGTGAGTCAAAAACCATGGCGTTACTTTATGTTTGTATCGATGCACTGGGAAGCCTCATGGAGGAGTATTTGGATCTCGGCGAAGATGAGGAGATCGATGTACCGCTGACTTGGCAGCCCTATGATTTTGAAGGTGAAACGGTTTATCTAAAGCACTCCACCCTCAACAGTCGTTTAGAGGAAGAAGCCGACCGCCTGCTTGGCCTCCATGACAAAAATCTCTTTAACGAAGAGCTCACAAGTGAAGACGCTCTTCAAAAGGCCGAAGTTGATTCCGAGCTGGCGATCGCCGTCCAGAAGGCCATACGCTCAGGCAAAGTACCACAGCCCTCACCCATCGAAGAAGAACCTAGTGACGAGTTAAACTAAATTGCTGCTGCTGCGCAAATTGCAATAGCACCGGGTATGACTCCTAAGGCCCTACTAAACACACTTAACCGTAAAAAAACTGTCGAAATTATCGCCGTCTGTCTGCAATTTCTGACTTTGGCGACCATAGTAATAGCGGCCGCAGCGATCACTCTCTCCGCCTCGAAAGCCGCTGCCACCACGGCTTCCGCCCGGACCTATGCCGTCTTTGTGGCCGTTTTTAACCGCCATACCCAGGAGGCCCGGGGCGGCATCGCCGGCACAGCCTTTTTCACTTCAGCTTCGCACGCCATTACCGCTTATCATGTACTCCAGAAGGCAAGCTTTAGGCCGCAAAATGCCATCGAAACCGTGCAGATCTGGCTCGTTCACGAAAACGAAGCCGCGATTGAACTCAAACCCGAACACCTCAGCGAAGACGCCAGTAAAGACCTCACTCGCATCAGTCTCGGGACCGACACCAAAGTTCCACGCCGTTACATTTTCGAACTCAGCCAGGGCACCCCTGCCAGCGACGTAAAAACAGAGGGCTTTTTGGCGCATTCAATTGGCCCGGTCTTAAGAATCAATGCCGGAAAACTATCGATAGTCTCGGTGCCAAGGCTCAGCCGTTTGCATGCCCATGGGCTACTTGAAAGATCAAGTACGATCCATCTTCAAGCAAATGATGTCAAACTCAGCGGAGCGCCATGCCTACGCTTGAGCTATCGTCCCGTCGTCGGATTATCAGGTGGGCCGGTCATCGCCGCCAATGGAAAAGTGATCGGTATGAACTCATTCGCGGACCCAACAACGCGAGCTCATACCTGGGCAATCGCCTTTTGAGCTGTCTCAGATTGAGACAGCGGCGCGTTTACCGGTAAATAATGTTACCGAGAGTGTGTCAAAATGGGACGCGAACGGCGGACGATCAGAACTAGACCAAGATCTTGGCGAAAGCGAAACCACTAGACCTATTGATAAGTGCGATGAGGCGATAGCTG
>SXRI01000264.1 GCA_005793615.1 Bdellovibrionales bacterium | reverse complement strand
TATAGAAGGATCTGGACTGCCAACGCGAAGATGGTAATAGCCAATCACCTCTCCGGCGGCAATGGCGACGACGACTCTCCTCGTGGGATCAGAGATTTCGTGACGTTGTTTTTCTTCGCTAAAGGTCTCGGCCACATAAAGTGCCATATCTTCAGGCGAGTTGTCGCGCGCAAAGGTTTCACGAAAAGTTCTTTCAGAAAATTCCGCAAGTTTTCCGGCATCAGATGGTTGGGCGGCTCTCACTTCAAACATGACGACCCTATATCGCAATCTTCTCCCGTAGGTCATCAAAGTAATGATCGCTCATGGCATAAAAAATCGAGAGATCTTTAGCAACCTTGAGAAACACTTCGCTACCCGAGAACAATTTGTTACCCTAAATACTCAACACGTTGCCGACGGAATAACCGAACCAATGGCCAAAATTACTTTTCGCTCGGCGCTAATATACGAGAAAGCGCTTCGTAGCTTTAGCAAATCTCGTCCCCCTTTAATAGCCTCGTCGGCCTTTACCAGAATCTTGCAATCGGATCATTCTGACTTGCCGCCCGCCCAATTTACCCCGATGCGCGACGGACAAGATCTTGGCTTTCGCCATTATGCCGCAAACTCGGAAAAGGCGTTGGTTCTCCTCCATGGCTCCGCTTGTTTTGGTGATCACTTTCACCCTTTAGCCAAAGAGCTTTCGCACGCGCACATCGCTCAGGTCTATACCTTAAACCTGCGCGGGCATGGGTTTACGCCTGGTGAACGCGGGCACTCTGTTCAACACCCTGGTCAGATTATCGAAGATGTTGAAGACTTCCTTCGGTACTTGAAACGGCAAAACCCGCGCGTTGAAATCACCCTTGGCGGACATTCGGCTGGCGGCGGCGTCGTGCTCGCGATAGCCAGAACATTAGCCAGAACATTAACCAGGTCACCTGCTGAAAATCTCGTAGCCAAGTACATCTTCATTGCACCTTTTCTCGGAATGGGCTCTTCGACCGTGCGGCCTTACTTCGGCGGCTGGATAACGAAACTCCATGCTCTCAAAATTCGGTCACTGGTAGCCCTCAATCTCTTGGGCCTGACGCGATGGAATCATTCGACAGTGATCGAGTTCGGGATCGAAGCCTGCGCACCAGATCCACGCTATATCGGTTCATGGTCGCTCAACACGGCTTTGGCCTTCGGTCCCGGACCGTGGGTGATGAACCAGATCTTGCTGGCAAAGCCGACTCTGCTGATCGCTGGCGATGCTGATGAGGTTTTCTTTTCACATCTCTACAAAGAGGCATTCACTCAAATCGCCTCAAATGTCGATCAGCCCAACCTGGGGCCCATTGGACATTTCGACGTGCTCGTGGATTCAGCTGCGATCAATGCCATCGCAAATTGGATGCGGTAAATGGAGATCAAGTCTCAGAACGAGACACTCATCCAAACACACAAACAGTCCGTCAGTTTCCTAACATCTCCGGATTTGCACAGTTCTTATACAGGACTGAAATTGTCTGCTGATTTCAGGCGCCTAGAAATCAACTCAAGATCTCCTTCGCAGAAAAAATCGACAAGACACTAGCGGCGCAAGTTTGTTTTCATTGGCTATTTCGCTCTCTGGAAGTTCAGAAAGACTTAAATTGCCGCCTGTCGAAAATTTGAGCGCCGACAACGGTCCTCTGTCGCGAGCAGTTGGGCTCACTCTTTGCTAATTCATTGTGTAAGGGGCAAACGCCAAGCAGCACTTCGCAAGGCGACCTAGGAACGGGGAAAAAATGAAAACACCAAAATCACTCGTCGTTTTATTCATGCTGCCGGCTATCTTTAATATCGGGTGCAGCGGGGGAGGCGGAGACAAACAACAACCGAATCCAGCCATGATGCAGACTTTGGCGAGTCAGCAAAGCTCCGGCAACACGCTGTGTAGTGCCGACACCGCTCCTAACGGCTGCGCTGCTAAATGCCAACAATGGTATGCCTCTAATCCAAACATGCTCAATTCCTGTTTGAATAGCAACACAGGTAAACAAGGAAAAGTGACAGCGAACGGAGATATCGTCGCGACCACTGATTTAATTCAGTCTTGCGATGACAACGGCGTTTGCGTGTTTTTCCCGGTCGGTCATCTCAAAGAGTAATGAGGCCCAAATGATCTCGCTCAAGAGTATCCGATGTCTAGCGGTGATCCAAGCCATGGCCATGTTACATGGACTGGCTTCGCCGGCGTTGGCTGGTTGCCGCCAAGACGCGATCGCGGCTGCAAAGGCCTGCATGACCGAGGATCTCGAGGCCGGCCTGCAAGGCGACGAGTCCGCCGAGGCAAAACGAATTCTTGGTATGTTGGCGGCGACCGCTGAAGAAATTAAAACATTGAAACGAGAAGGCGATATTGCCAAAAAAATGGCCGTCCAATCAAAGCTCGGTTCGTTATTAGCCGCAATCAAGCTAAAGGCCTGCTCGAAGGCGCACGAGGCCTGTACAAGTTCCTGCAAAGACGATCAAGATGAACCGAAGGCAAGAGAGGCGGCATCAGCCTGCATGAGAATCGGCAGCAAAAATGCGAAACTCGCCGAACAGCAAGCCGGTCTCATGCTCGACAACATGCAAACCAACGAAACAGTTCACAGAGGAAGCGCTACCATGGTGGAACATCCCGAGGGAAAAACCGGCGGATGGTCATGCAATGATGGCGATTCTGCTTCCACTTGCGCAGACTCAGCCCCGCCGCAGGCTTCTGGTTCGGGACCTGGTCCTGGTTCTGGTCCTGGTTCTGGTCCTAATGCCGACCAGCAGCTCGCAATGCTTACTTCCGAATCAATAGGTGGCAATAGCCCCGGCGTTGACTTTCAATTCGACGGTCGATTCGAAACGCCGAATGATGCTGCGGCACCCTCGATGTTCGCTGAAGCCGGAGGCTCGAAAACTCTAGAGACCGTTTCACGATCGGGCTCTGCTGAGCGCAACGACGCCACCGGTGAAACCTACGCAGGATCTTCAGGCGTACGCTCAGGAGGACGCTCACTCGCATCACTCGAGACGCAAGATGGTGATGACGACAACAATGGCGAGATGGCAAGCGGGAAAAAGAGTCTTACGAAACGTGCCCTCAAAGTCATTAAGGGCCTCATGAACATGGCCTCAGGAGGACTCTTTTCCTCGCAAGGCTCCCAGCAACGTAACGACACTGCTTTGACCTCAGTCACTAAAAAATCACTTACCAAGAAAAAAGACAGACCCCAAAAACAAGCGCCTCTAGGGACGGCAGGCGCTCCCCCCCCCACCATGCTAAGACAGCATGGTGTAACGGCCGCAAACGGTATGTCTCTATTCGAAAAAATACATCGGCAGTATCAGATTCAAGAGCCTTCGCTCGCAGCCGATTAATTCAATTGGGATTATGCCAAATCGATCGATCACTTGGCACACGTCGCTCTTCGATAAATGCCGGAATTCCCGAACCCGACCACTCCGTGGTTTGGTAAGCTTCACTGCGGATCTTTTTTGAAGTGAGGTCAACATCGAGCAAACCATTAAATCCTGCATCCGCAGCCATGAACGCAAGACGCATGAGCGTCTCCTTCCGATCCGGGCAAGATTTGACGTGAACTGGTTTTTGGGTTCGTTTCATGAGGCGCGTTTCTTTTTTCTGATTTTTCTCGAACACAATCACGTTTTGGGCGCGCGCAAGCACCTCAAGGTAGTGCTGATAAGGCGGATTCACCTTCTCCGCAAAACAACCGTGACAATATGTCGGGCGCAATAGTTCTTCCGGCACTACCTCCATAAGAGCGAAGCCCGAATACTCGTCCGAGGTATCAATTGAAGTGGCACACGCTTTACAGAGAGAAACCTCGCAGATTCCGCAATGCAGGCGCGCCTTAGTCTTACCGCAGGTCGAACAAGTTGGTGAGGTCGGTGATTGCTTTTCGCTCATAGCAGACTAGGCCTACCACACTCCACTCCTTTTGTAGACGGGCATCCCGGATCGCAGGTCGCCTAGGAATTAGTTTCAATCCTAACCGACCTTAAAGCCGAAAAACGTCAGTTAATCAGGAGACTCAATCGTTCTCTCCACCGTTCTCTCTGGAGAACGTTTTTCCATGGGAAATTAAGATTAAATTTGCTATTGTGACACGCCGCAAGTAGGTTTGCCTGCGCACAGCTTGAAGGCTGATGAAAAATACTTGATGTGCCCGCCAGGGCTAAGGAGAAGCAGATGTCTAAACTTTTAATCGTCACACTGGCTACTGTTCTACAACTATCAACGGCCCATGCCATTGACCATGGCACTGAATCGACAAAGAGTTACTTGTTTACCCTCCACTACAAACTCTCCGAGCAAACTGTGAAAAGCTGCCTGAAGCAAATCCGCTCTACCTTAGGTCTGAAAAAATCAGACATCGAAGTAGTCTCCAAGCGGGCGCTGATCTTCGCCGTGGATCTGACTGAATCCGAAGCCGCTGAGCTGGCTTCACAGACCAATTGTGTGCACGCCGTAGAAGAGAACGGTACAGTCGGACCCTACCCGCGCGTAGGTCTCGGCAACTGAACCCGTTAGGGATTTCTATGAAGACGTGGGATCCGCTTTTTGAAAACGAGCTTTTGAACGCCCATGATTATCGGTCCTTTCTAGCGATGTTTTTCAGGAAAGATGGCGGGTGGCAATACCCCCGCCCCCTGACTTTCGCAGGGTTCACGGAAAAATCGGGTTTCTCCTCAAAGTCGTTCCTGAACGATATCATCGCTGGAAGAAAGCGCGCGTCTCCCACTAGTTTTGAACGTATCTGCCTCGGTTTGAAACTCAAATCGAATTGGCGAGAGTATCTCTATTGTTTGGTGGCGCGAGATGAGGAGAGTTTTCGCCTTCCCCATCAGAGCCCCGACTACTATGAAAAAGAAATTCTCAAACACCAACAAAGACTCCTCAAGCTCAGTCGCAGCAGGGACGTCAGCCACGAAGTCTCACCTCTCTTACAGGTGCTGACGGACGAAGGTTCGGCTGAGATTTTCGCCTCTCTCGGTGAGGTTGAGAAAGGCGAAACCGTCGCCACCATCGCCGATCGATGCCGTCTACCCGAATCGAGAGTCACAGGTATTCTCACTCGAATGTCGGAGGTCGGGCTTGTCACTTTGGATACACAGTCCGGTCGATATCGCCCCTTAGCCAACGCTTTGGATGCGAACGAACTCAAGACACAGGAATTTTTCAAAAAATGCTACTTTCGCTCTCTTGAGAAGACCAAAAAACGCTTCGCCACCCAGGCGGACTCCAAACAATCTCTTTTTATGACACAAACTTTTTCCGTCTCAAGGACTCGTCTCGAGGCTATGCGAACCGAGCTTGCAGATTTGATACTAAAGTTCGCCAGCACCGCTGAAGATCCTTCAGGTGATACCATTGCCGAAATCAATATAGGCTTCACAAACAACCTCTAGCGACAACTCAAAAAATCTCCCTAAGCTCCATCTGTTGAATCTCTCGACAAACCGAGAAT
>SXRI01000263.1 GCA_005793615.1 Bdellovibrionales bacterium | reverse complement strand
TCGAGGCCTACATCAACTCAGGCCTCACGACAGCCGTCGCCGAAGGCCTTAACAACAAGATCAAAACTCTCAAGAAAATGGCCTACGGATACTCAAATAAGACGTCTTTTTTACGAAAGATCCTGCAACGATGCGGATTTATCAATCACCAACATATTCGAACTGATGACCTGTTTTACTGTGTCACCCCGTGAAAAGTTGGAGAGGGAAAGCACTGTGCCGGTTTTCGGCGTCAACTGCCTACAATATATCACGTGCTCTGCTGTCTTTTTCCTCGTCGCGAACGCGGGCAACCGCCAAGGTCAGCCATCAACTCCAAAATAAATCAAACATGTCACTCGTTTAACAAAACTGGCATCGGGTCAGCAGGACAATCGCAGATAAACCAATTGAAGCGAAATTCCTTGGGAGGACTGGATGATGAAAAAGTTGTTGTTGATTGCACTCATTTCTATGAGCTCGCCTGCGTTTGCCGACACTGAAATTTCTGGCGATGCCTTGGGCATCGAGTTTACAGGCTCAGCATTTCGACTAAAAGGCAAAGCAGCCGAGGTGCTCTATAATTCACTTTCGCAAACCAAGGACTCTGTTATGGCGACGGGAACGGACGCCAGCTGGTCCTACCGCAATGGAAAAAGTGTCCGTTGTGACAAAGTGGTGCGTCCCGGTCTAGCCACTCTTTATTTCTGTGAAACTGGAGAGATCGGCGCCGACGGCTCGATTAAGAATCCGGCTGAGGGCTGAGCCAAGTACTACTTTGATTGAGTACGCCAAGAAATCACGCCCCGCCGCGAGGTTAAACGATCTCGGCGGCCGTGACCTTCTCAAGCAAGTAGCGCTTCGAGCGTTGATCTTTTTCAGCATAGGCCACAACATAATCGCCATCGAGAGAACGCACTAACCCCATGGGATGCACACGGCGCTTATCACCGGGTGTTGAACCGGCCCCGTAGTTCATCTCAATCACTCGTTCCTCACGAATAGCCTGACAGAGAACGCGCGCACGCGGGTTCATTCCTTCCAACTCACGAATTGAAAAACGTTGCCACTGCAAGATTCCACCCTGAGCTGAAAACGCCTCACTTAGTAAAACGTCATCACCCAGTTTTCGCAGACACTTCAACGTGACATCAAGGCAAGCTCGGGCATCATCGAGCGCGCGGTGCGCTTGGCCTCGTTCCAATTCGAAAAATCCAATCAACGTCTGCAAACGATGGTTCTCACTCTCAGGAAAGAGCTTACGAGCCAGAAGCGACGAACAAAGCGCCGGCGCCAACGGAAGATCCAGACCATGCTTCTCGAACTCAAGGCTCATGAACCCAAGATCAAACGGCGCGTGATGGGCCACGACCACACCGCCGCGGATGAACTCGTGAAACTCACGGATTTTCGCGTTCATCTCGGGGGCGTTTTCGACCATCTCGTTGGTAATGCCATGAATGGCAATCACCTCGGCATCCATCGGTTTCGAAGGTTTCAATAGCGTTTGAAAGCTGTCGACGATACGGCCGCCGCGCCACTTGACGGCGGCAAGTTCGCAAACTTCGGCTGAGAGCGGATATTTACCGGTCGTCTCGGTATCAAAGCCGATCAAGTCAACATCCGTCCAGGGGAGCGAAGCGAAGGAGTCAGATTGTGATTGCATGTATAAAGAGAATCATACTTTCGTTTGAAAGAGGAGCGCAATGAGGCCTCCTTAAGCACGAAAGTGACGTTTCTTGGCACTTGCCAGTGCTCACCAGGAATTAAATACAGGCTCCCGCTGGCGCGAGATTTGAACTGACCAACGGTCGGAGAGGTATTCGTATATGGGTTCGCGCCAAAAACACAGCATGACCACCAAGCTTTCGTTCTTTGCCACGACGATGGTTATCGTCATTCAAGGAATGATCGTTGCTTGCTCTCCTGCTCAATGGCGCGAGACACGCCGCCAACCACAGGTCGTTCCAGTACCGTTTACAGGTGACCCACGGGCTGAGCGCCAAACAACTCCCACTCAACCTGGCGACTTGCGACCCGGTCAGCCAGTGTACACACGTCCTGATCGCCTCTGCGGGCATCGCTTTCCCAAACAAGGTCGCTGCGAACCAAAAGACCCGATCATTGAAAAAGGCGAGAAGATCAGTGTCGAAGACCCGACTCCGCACAACGGCAAGATCAAATGCCGCCGTGAGAATGATGATACGCCAATATACATTCCGCCCAAGTACGTAAGTCCCGAGCCACCGCCGGTGATTCAGGAAGAAGTCCATGCGGATCGTTACTTTGTCGTTCAAAACGTCGCCACTGAGAAGCTGCGCTTGTATGAGCGCTGCAACGGCTGCAATTGCAAACACCGACTGATCCTCGAAACAGACATGGTTGTCGGGCAAGACACCAAAGAGCGGCGCACTCAGGTCGGCAGCTTCACGGTTCAGCACTGGGAAAAATTCTACGAAGATTCACAAAAACGCTACATCCCCTGGTACTCGCCAGAACTTCCGAGCAATCCGGCTCCGGCTGCTGCGATCGAAGACTGGACATCCAAAGGTTCTAATCGTGGCGCAGTCGGTTGGTACACGGCGATCATCGGCCCCGACGCCAGCGAGCAATGGCTTCACGGCACTTGGGGTTGGGGCAACGACGGCGACAGCGCGCGCTTTATCTCGGCTCTGCACCAATCGCCTTTGGACCAAAATCCTCGCGTCGCTAGCCACGGTTGTACACGCGTTGAAAACCGTGCGATCGCAATGCTTCGTGAGCTGCTCTCACCTGGCGCCAAGATTATCAAAATCTACGCTCGTGAAAGTTATCGCCATAATCCCGGAGCCGATGCCGCGCTTCGTTCGGGAAAATGGCGCTACGCTTTAACGACGGAAAACTCCGAAATGGCGCCGCACGCGGGCCTCCGCGGCGTCATGTCACGACAGGTGCCGCAAGCTGATTGGCTCGAACAAGGAACTTATCAATTTCAGGCCTCTGCGACCGCGGTGCCCTTGAGTGCCGCTAAAAACTCTCATGAGAGCGGCAACGTTTATAAGATTCCCGGGAGTTCATTCAAAGGTCATTTTCAGGTTGATGCCGGTCGTGTTGCTGATTACCAACATCCTTCGGAACTCGTGGTCGGTGGCCACGTCGGTCAACTGCCGTCGGTGATCTTGCAACAGCGCTGTCAACAGCCCCAGCGCCCTCCCGAACCGCAGCCCGAGCCGGAACCCGAACCAGAGCCGGAACAAAACGACGACCCGGTTATCAGCAAATTCTAATCAATTTTCGTTAGGCTTTTCACTTGGTCTGTTGCCAGATTTGCCGCGTTTTTGTCGCGAGAGCTGGTTGACGAAGTTGTCATAGACTGACTTGTCTCGATCCGCATCACTGTATTTGGCACCGAATACACCGTCTGTGAGGGGTCGAGGTTTCTTGCCGTCAGTGGTAACTTTCTTTTGTTTAACTTCAATTCGGATCAGGCCGCCACCGCCACCTTTTTTATCACGCACCGAACGATCATCGAAGCGCGCGAGTGAGTGACCGGCAACGCCGACACCTGGATTTTCGAGTGCGCTTTTGACTTTGTCCTGAACCATATCGAGGCGAGCTTCGGCCACATTGCGTGCACGCTGATGATCCCCGCCGGGCACCGATTGATCATAAACGATCGAAGTGATCACAACATCAGAATCCTCAAGGCCCGCAGTCACACCCTTGACTCGTTCCATAACATTCACGAACATTTTATTGGGATTGGCGGTACCTAGATCAAAGAGCTGGGTATCAGGAATCTCAAATGTCACCGAGTCAGCCGTAACGTTGACACTGCTCGCATGCTGACCAAGTTGATCCGCCATGTGAGCCATGACAACCTTGCGCATGCCCATCGCCATGACATTCGGCGTGCGATCGACCGGCGTAACGAAAGCTTGAAATACTTTGAGCGGCTCATTGATTAAATCAAGAAAGAGTTTTTCGAGCGTGAG
>SXRI01000262.1 GCA_005793615.1 Bdellovibrionales bacterium | reverse complement strand
TTTCGATCAATACGACACCGATTTCAATAGGGCAGTTTTTTATCACGGATGGCACCACGACAGCCACCAGCGCCACCTACACCATTACCAACACCGGTGAACAAACCGCGACCGGCCTTAGCTTCAACATCGCCGCACCTGACAGCGGCGTCAGCGATCACACGTTGTTTACGAGGCTCGACTCCAACAGCGACGATTGTGGCTACAGTGGCGACACGGATCTGGGAAGAAACGAAACCTGCAAAATTCGCATACGCCTGGCGCCAGCGTCAGCCATTGGCACCTTCCGCGCAAAACTGGCAGTGAGCGGTACACAATCGGGCGCGACACTGAATGTGCCGATCAATTCGGCCTCCTACGGAAACTCGGTTCTGACTTCGCAGATCTCCAATCAATGTTTCATCGATTTTGGAATTCTTGATTGCGACGGTATCGAAGCAGATATTGCGGCGGATTCCAGTCGCATCTATCTTGTCTCACGCTCAATGACCTCTGCGAACACTCACAATCCGATATTGACACTTTGCTCGAAAACTTCAAAGGGCCTGCCGAACACCTCAAGCTGTACCCAAAACAATCTGATTTCGATTTTATCGCTTCCCGCGGTTACAAATCTCGCTGGCAGTGTCGCTGGCTCAGGTCCGCGCATCACTCAAGTCGGACAAAAGATCATCATGTCAATGGAAAATGGCGATGCTGGTGCCGGAGGCGATACCAACGGCACGCGAACCATCATCGTTTGTCAAAAACCTGCCAGCGGTAATACCGTCAGTGATTGTACCAAGTTCGTTCTCGACAGCGACAACGCCACTGGCCTCTTTCCGGCTATCGCCGCCAGCTCAAGCTACCTAGTGCTTGCAAACTCCAAGGGCATTGGTGGCTCGGCGAAAACTCTTGTAGTTTCATCGTGCCCGATTGACTCGGCAGCTGCCACCAGTGCCGCGACTCTCAACACTGTAGATTGCAAGAAGACGACAGTTGCTTCGGCCTATCAGGGAAGCTACCCCTCGATCACGCTGAGCGGTTCAACTGCCCTCGTGGCGTCATACGATGAAAGTTCGGTGCCCAATACCAACACCAACGCGGCACTGCGCCTCACCGCCTGCTCGATTAGCGCCGCTGATCCCAGCTGTACCACCTCGGTTGAAGCGAGTGCACCTTACGTCGATGGTACTCAAGGAAATCTTTATCCCGGCATGTATCCATCCATAACCGTCTCAGGCACGAGTGTTTATACCGCTCATCAAACCAGTGATCAATATATGCGGCTTCAGCTCACGAGCTGCACTTTCGCTGGCACCACTATCTCAGGATGCCAAACTCAGACCGTGGAAAGTGGCTCCGGAAAAGGCAACACACCACGTATCGCCGCATCGAACACAGGGCTGTGGATTTCTTCAGTTCACCTCGCCACTCCAAACCAGATGTCTTCACAAACAAAACTTTCTACCTATTACTGTACGTTTCCGATCGGAGCGAGTTCGTGCACCTCGGTGACGGCTCATGCGGCCCAACCCGCGACCAAAGGTTATGGCCCTATTTACTCGCGCGCAGTGTATCTTGATCTCACCAATAACGTACTCATACTCCCCTATCAGGAAACCGCAGGTTCCTACAACGCTCGCAATGGTTTTTTCTCAGTGGGACTATTGCCGGAAATGTGATCGATACTGTTTACTGATAGATGATGCTGCCGTCACCGAGAGCGGCGACGTCGTAGCCTGGTGCAGGCACGTTGAAGTTAGCACGGACATAGAGATAACGTCCCGTCAGACTGCTAAGCGTCTTCACTTGCGCCTTGGTTTGCGCGAGCGAGGAATAAGTCGCCGTCGTGCTCGAACTACCGACACCGACATCGTAGGTGATCGTACCACCGTAAACACCACTGGGATTTTCGGAAAAACTAAATGTCGACATCGACCAAACGGCGGTCGATCGCTGGGCATCCAAAATCCATGAGGCCGTGCCGCTGGTCGCGTGCTGATCGGCATTGACTGTGAAAAGTCCGCGGCGATAGTTCAAGTTGCTGCCGACTCCCCAGGTGCCGCCAGTATCAGAGCTATAACGATAAATCGGAAATCCCGAGCATGCCTCCGGTGGCCCAACTGAGTCACTCACCACCCAAAGAATATTGTTCGCACCGTCAAGTGAGGTGTTGGAAGCAACATTGAGCGAGATCGCGTAAAGGCCACCCGAAGCCACCTCAAGCGGAGCCGCCAAAGCAAAGGTGATCAACTGACCGACAGCGAAAACCGAGGTAATCGTCGCATTGATCGGATAACCGCCTGAGGTCGCGAGTGACGCGCCACTGGGGTCAAGTCCACTGCCGGCGCGAATGGTGGTGTACATATCCGTTGTCGGGCCACCGACTTTACGCACCCGTAGGGTGACAGAGTTGATTTTCATATAACTGGGCGCGGTGAATAGATTAGCCTGTGACCGCGCCGTCGAACTGATGACTTCAAGAGTGTTGTAACTGGTCGACTCCGTCGCCGAATCCGATCCGGCCGCATTATAGGTGCAACCATAGGAAACCGTACCCGTCGCTTTGGACCGCAGAACAGCGCTCGACAACTCCACATTCGTCGGCGTATCAATGGTCGCACTCGCTGCCGCGATCGTTACTGTCGTGCCGCCTGGACTATGATTGATCGTACGCTCAGCGCAACCTGCCAACCACAGAGCGATCACCATTGGGAGTGAAACAACGATTCTAAAATTCAACTGCCAACCCCGTACCGATTTGAACCTCCACTCCGGATTGTACCGTGAGTGAGTCCTGCTGGTAATTGGTGAATACAAACTTCCGTTCCGGATGGGCCAAAACTGTGAACAAGAGCGGCGAACGAATCTTGGGAGTCACTGAAAAGTCATAGCTGAAATCGACTCCATACTGCATGAAACTGACTGCTTCGGCCTTCAGTTCCGGCGACCCGGTCCAGCTCACGGTTTCATAACCGACAACGATGTGTGTAGCAAAAGCATCCACCGCGATTCCGAGAAGCAGATTTACTCGCTGAAAGTCGAGTTGATAGTTACCCTTAGTATTATCACTTAGAATGAATTGATTAACGTTCGACCCCGAGTTTACTGAATATTCAACTCCATGGTTCCAAACTCCCCATGAGTGCGCCAGCCGTACACCGTAGTACACGCTGTCAAAGTGAGTGAAATTGGCCTGAGGAACCGTAAATCCTTGGTAGGCGTAACCAAGATGAACCGCTGCGCGAGTCTTGCCTCCCGGACCGCTACTCGCCTTTCCCTTCGGGAATGCCGGCAACGCGTGACTCAGGCACAGGGCAAAGCTAAATAAAATACCTAGAGTTTGCCATTTTGAAATTTGTGTCGATTTAGAATAGCGGGGCACATATAGTATTATCGAGCCCATGAAATTTAAGTCAACTAAACAACATTCTTACAGTTCTGGGACAATGCCATGGAACCTATTCCTGGTGTGTGCGATCACCTTCTCTTTCACAATCCACCCACACGCCAGGGCCGAAGGCGACCTCGAAAAGGCGCCAAATACTCTAGAGAAAAGTGCAGCAGATGAACCAGCCCCCACCCCAAGCCCCATCACTGCTTCCACCGACCAAAGTCCAGCGCCCGCACCCGCTCCTGCGACCGCGCCCGAGAACGCTACTCTGACCGAGAACGATCCTGGTCTCCCTTGGTATAAGCGGCTTACAGTTCGCGCAGCCTATGGCATGACTTTCGTGAACAAACCCTATTCTAAGGCCATGAATATGCAAGGAGCTTTCGGCTACCGTTCACGCTCTTGGCTAGAAAGTGGTTTCGCCTATCGCAAGGAGCAGGCGGCCTACGATGAGAGTATTAATTTTGCTGCCACAGGTTACCAAGAAACTCGCACCTATCAGCTCGAAACCCTGGTGCTAGCTCCTTACATGGGCTTTCGCTTCTTTCCGTCATTCTCACTCCTACTCTCTGTCGGACTGTCATCGACCACATCAACCTTGGCTTCAGTCACAACAGATGCGCCCGCACCCTCTCCCCTCGCTCCCGGGTATACGAAAGAGGCTGCTTGGTGTCTCGCCTACCATGCAGGCTTCAGTTATGAATATTTGCTCGGACCCATCGGTCTTGGCCTTGAAGTTGGCTACAGCTCCAGCTCCACAAACCCGGAAGCCAATCTCAAGGGAGCTTATGCGGCTGGTCTGCTAACGTTTCGCACTGGCACGGCAGAAAAAAAACTCGCCTCCGAAAAACCATCCGTGCCAATGCCCGAACCAGAGCCGGCAGCCGAACCTGCCTCCGCGCCCGACAACGCGCCCGACAACGCGCCCGATTCGGCGCCCGACTCCGAGCCCAGCGACTTGGAGCAGAACCCTTAGGCCACGCGTCTAATTTCACTTTGTTTAATTGGAATTTCCATAACGAAGCGGGTATTATTCGAGTGCCGATCGATCAAGAGCTGGCCGCCATGCGCTTCAACGAAACCACGCGAGATACTCAAACCCAAACCCGTACCTTTACCAATCTCTTTGGTTGAGAAAAATGGCTGCATAATCTTATCGGCGATCTCAAGGGGAATACCCGAGCCACTGTCCGTAACCGAGATCCTAACGCGCCGATTCTCGCTGACAATTTCAACCCGGATCCACCTATTCGGCAACGCCTCGACTGCGTCGATCGCATTGCTCAAGAGACTAAACAAAACTTGAACCATCTGCGTAGCTCGTACTTCACAACGAATATCCGGAATACTTTCAACGGCGCTTTCACTCTGAGGGTAAAGGTGATCACCGACGTATAATGCAATAGCGTTCTCCGCGGTACGTTCACGGCAGTCTCGCAGTGCCTGCTCGAGAAGAAGACGAACGCTCGTGGCAACAAAGGGCTCACCGGAACCATCATGTGCGGACTCAAGTAGCCCTTTGACGATGGCCACAATTCGATTCGCAGCGCCTTCAACCTTCTCCAGATCTTTTGCTGCCGACTGCGCCTCAACCGCTGGCGACAGTAACGCCTGCTTTAGACGCCTGACCACGAGAAGAATAATTCCCGCCGGGTTATTGATTTCGTGAGCCATACCGGCGGCCATCTCGCCAAGCGAAACCATTTTCGACGCCTGCAAAACCTGTTGTTCCATCAGTTTGCGAGAAGTGATATCGTACTCAATGTGCAAAAAACGCTGCTCTCCGTGCACGTCCTTGACAGGAGTGATGCTGCACTCGACCCAATAGCTTCCACCATCGCTCCGCCGACGCGAAATTTCTCCGGTCCATACCTCACCGTTTTTGAGCGTGCTCCATATTTTATCCGTGAACTCTTCCGAGTGAGCGCCCGATTCGAGTACCCGCATATGACTGCCGGTGAGTTCAGCCTGAGAATACCCGGAAACACGGCAAAGCTGTTCATTCACATTAACAAAATAGCCTGCATTATCAGTCATCGATACAATTGCTGTTCGATTCAGCGCTTTGACCAAGATCTCAAATTTCATTTGTTCGCTCAGTCTTGCCTCTTTACGAACATCCGCATCAAGCAGATCGTTGAAGGCAAGCGCAAGATTTCCCAATTCTCCCGGGGCATTCGTATTGATGCGCAAGCCTTTTTCACCGGCACGAATTCCTTTTACCACATCAACCATGTCTTCCACCGCGCGCGCTACTCTCTGTGTGGTTCGCCCACTGACCACAATAGCAAGTCCGCCGAGAAGAAAAGCGGTCTACAAATTAAAGCCAATCACCAACTCGCGAATCAGCCGGGCACCATCTGAAAGGGCGACGCTGAATCGACGCTCGAGATTTGTTAAATCGTCATTAGCGATCATCAGGCGCTTGAAGTACCCTTCTCTTTCGGTAAGCGCGAACGACCCTGAACCTACCTTCCCATGAATCTCACTGGCGAGAGTCCGCAGGTCCGCGATCTGCAGGTCTCCTTCGGCCCAGATTTTCGATGCTCGAGCGATGACCGGTACAGCTCGAGCGTAATAAAAGAGATAGCTCATGGTTCGGACATCACGAGGATCAAGACCGCCTTCGATAAAACCCGCATCGGAAACCGAAAAATCGGGACTCTCTTTACTCAGCTCTCTTCGTGCCCTGCTGTCAGCCTCAATGATCTCGAGGTAGGCCTGAAAACTCTCGTAACTGCG
>SXRI01000261.1 GCA_005793615.1 Bdellovibrionales bacterium | reverse complement strand
TCGCCTCATCGCACTTATCAATAGGTCTAGTGGTTTCGCTTTCGCCAAGATCTTGGTCTAGTTCTGATCGTCCGCCGTTCGCGTCCCATTTTGACACACTCTCGGTAACATTATTTACCGGTAAACGCGCTAGATGAGAGAGTTGTGAGTACCTTATTTGTTACATGATGTAGATCATGTCAAACACGCCTACAGATGTCGATTTGCAAGCCAAGCGCCTTATCGGTAGACCTCTGACTAACCCTAAGTCTTTATTTTGCGGAGATATTGCCAAGTCTCATATTGAGACCCCTGTTCAGGTTTTGTTCGTTGTCGATTGAGCTGACAGCAAAATCCACGTGAACGACTACATGAACGGCCAGGCGAATTGCTGGCCTCAGGCCTTTTTAGGCTCCGGAAGCTTCCAAAAGGATTTCGGCGCACGGAAGCCGATATCGGTGGGCACAAGTAGGTTGTCGAGCTCCCATTGATTGAGTTCGCGACTCACGGACTCGGGGCGAGCGTTAATCAATGAGGCGATTTCCTTACGGCTGAGGTAGAAGGGGAGCTCGTAGTATTCTCCATGGTCAACGCCGAAACGAACGAGCAGGTCGGTAAAGGCGCGTTTGACTCGGTCAGGAAGATTGCCGTCGTTAAAATTCGCGATCGCCTCAGTAAGAAACTCGGGTCGCTTCGCAAGTGTTTTAGCGACTTCGTTTGCGAAGGTCGCCGATGTTTGCCGTAAACGATCAAAGACGGTAGCCGGAAAAACGAAGACCGTACTTGCGACCAAAGCTCCCGCGGAAGCTGGGAAAGGGATACCGTTGATCAGCGCGAGCTCGCCAAAAGCTTCGCCGGGGCCGAAAATATGCAGGATACGGGGCACTTCGAAATCTTTAAATACCTTCACGTGACCGCTGATAACCGTGTAATGGGCGTCGGCGGCAGTGCCCTCGTTAAAAATGCTCTTCCCTTTGCCGATATTGAGAACTCGTCCGGATTCCTTTAGAACCGCAAGATCTTTTTCCTCAAGATTTCGGAAGCGTTTCAGAGCTTGAATATCGGCAATGGTTAAGGTCATGCGGGCTCCCTTATGCGAATATAAACTATCTAACTTCACTCAAGGAAGGGTGTCAATCGAAGGAGTTGTCGATCAGTGGAGTTGCCTGTCAGTGACCGATGGCTTTGTCGGTGCCACGCTCATAAACTGATCTCGGAGTGGTCAGGCCGGTGGCGATTTCATTAAGCGGCAGGATGAGGCTTGCGCCATTCATTTCAATAGCGGCTTTAGGCATGCCAAAGACTACCGACGAGGCTTCATCTTGGGCAATCGTCCATGCGCCTCGGTCTTTGAGTTCACGCAATCCTCGGGCCCCGTCCTCGCCCATGCCGGTGAGAATGGCGGCTTTCATCGCACCCACAGTCTTGAGCTTTGCAAGGGAGAGAAACATAAAATCAACCGAGGGTTTAAAGCGATTGACCGGTGGAGCGTCAATAATCTCGATAAAATAAACGCCGGAGGCCTTTTCACCAATCCGCATTTGCGTACCGCCGGGGGCAAGATAAGCATGCCCGGGTTCAAGCACATCGCCATGCTCGGCTTCTTTCACTTCGACTTGACTGATCTTGTTGAGGCTATCAGCAAATGCTTTGGTAAAGACAGGGGGCATATGTTGGACGATGACAATCGGTGGGCAATTTCCAGGCAAGGTTAGAAACACATCGCGTAGAGCGTTGGTGCCACCAGTGGAGGCGCCGATGGCTAGTAGGCGACAATGTGGATCCGTGTGCTGCATCGCTACTTTGGTGAGCGCGCCACCTGGAGCCGGCTTTTCGGATCCGGCCATTTGCGTGTTCACCTGAGTGCTTAGCGGAGTCGTCAGTTTTTTAATGCGCGCTTTCGCTTGAGCGCCGGCAAACACCAGGTCACAAAGTTTCTTTCCCATCTCCGCCAGTTCTTCGTAGGCTGGCTTTTGAATGTAATCAAAGGCACCTAGATCGAGAGCGCGCATCACAGGCGAGGCATCCTTGATACTGAGATCAGAAACTAAGATCACCGGCATCGGATGTTCAGCCATGAGTTCTCGTAGATAACTCAAGCCATCTTTCTTGGGCATGTGCAAATCGAGAGTCATAACGTCGGGAGCAAATCGTTTACGTAGCTCTTCGGCTTCAAAGGCGTCGGCGGCGGCACCGACGACTTCAATTCGCGGATTTTCGCCCAACACCTTGGTCAATAGCATGCGTACGGGGTTGGAATCATCGACCACGAGTACTTTGACTTTGCCGCTGATCGATATCGCTGGCGACGCTGATGATGACGATGGCAAGGACGTCGCTGGCTTTTGCGAGGTTGAATGCCGAGTGTGGCTCGAAGACGCTTTACTCTCGCCAGTGCCACCAAGTTTGTAATTGATTTCTCCGCTGGCGGAGTTGAAACGTACCTGTAGAGACTTGCCAACGGAATTGACGACCCGCTTAGCGGCATGAAGTCCTAAGCGCGCAAGCTCCTGATCGGCCATGGCAACATTGGCAAGGGCGACTTGGTTTGCGGTGCTATTGGAAGAAACTGACGCCGGATCGGTCAGTAGGCCGCCTAAGATGGCGATCTCAAGATCCTTGGGGTTCGAGCCCTTCTCTTTGAAGCCGCGCAAGAGATGGCGGATAGCATGATTGCCAAAGTTCAAGGGATCTTGTGGTGAATTTGTCGACTCATTTGGCATCGCACTTGGCGTCACATTGGCGTTGGGAAGAAGAAAATGAATCATGCCGCCAATTTTCAGCCTGCGGTCGAAAACACAGACCGAAACACAACTACCAAGCGTCGTTTGAATCAGGTCGCCATTGGTTGCAAGGTAGCTTTCGCCAGATTTGATGAAAACTGTTTTTAGCGACATAGTTGGAAAGTCGAGTTACCGATTTTTTTGAGATCCAATTTTTCTGGCTTCGTAACTGCTTCAGAAAGTCCCAGAATAAAATAGCCCCCAGGCTTGAGATAACTACTTAGGCGCTTTACTATTTCGTAGCCTGCTTCTTGATCAAAGTAAATCAGAACATTTCTGAGAAAGATAAAATCAAAACGCAGATTGGACATCAAAACCGAGTTGACCAAGTTGAACTCCCGGAACTTGAAGTTCGCACTCAATGCCGGATCAAATCGATAGCTGTTCTGGTTGGCGCCCGTGCCGCGAAGAAAATACTTACGTTTGATGAACTCCGGAACCTGCTGATCAACGAGACTCTTTTTGTAAACAGCCTTTCGTGCAGACTCAACGCATTCTCGACTTATGTCTGTGCCAAGAACACGGTAGTTGCCAATACCAGCCTCCATGAGTGCCATGGCGATTGAGTAGGGCTCTTCGCCAGTGGAGCAAGCTGCGGACCAAACCGAAACCGGGCCAACGAGATTGCTTTGAAAATCAGGATCACTGGCTCGTTCGGCAAGAAACTCGAGGTGAACCTTCTCGCGAAACCAATCGGTCTTATGAGTGGTGAGCGCGGTCACGAACTCGGCTCGTTCGGCTTCGGATTGTTCGAGGAGTTTAAAGTACTCGTTTTGCTCGGTATGAGTGGCGATTAGGCGCTTGCGCAAGCGGGACTCAATCAGTGAGCGTTTATCCAAGCTCAGAACGTTGCCGGTGAGCGAAAAAAAATATTCGCAAACATGTTTGAGCTGCTCTTGGGTAAAGGCGTTAGGGGAGCCAGCAATGCTTGAAACACGGGCTAAACTATCGCGACTCATGCGGCCCTCTGGGTAAGTGTGGAGGAAGTTTTGGCTGGAAGCAGTGTCACTAAATCAAGAATAAAGGCCGGTGATCCATCACCTAAAATAGTGACTCCTGAAGCTCCAGGACAGACCGCCATTTCAGGCGAGAGCGGTTTCTGGACGATGCGATACAGGCCGATGATTCGCGTAACTCGGACGCCAACCCTTTGTCCGGCTGAATCAGTCACCAAAATCACACCACGCCGGTTTTTAATGGCATTGTCAGATGTTTTTTCCATCGCCGTCTTAGTGGCGATGTTGAGAAGGCTCGGCAACTCGAGCACGTCGAGTACCGATTCCCGCAAACGAATGGCCTGTTGATACTGACCTACTTTGACGAATTCGTGATTGGCGGCGTTGACGATTTCCGAAACTTGCGATGACGGTACTACAAAGCGTTCGCCTGAAACCTCTACTAGCAAACCGTTAAAGAGTGACAGCGATAGAGGTAACTTGAGCCTGAAACGGCTGCCCTGACCCTTATGACTTTCAATCTCGCAAGTACCCTTAAGTGACTTGACCATTTCGCGGACGACACTCATACCGACACCGCGTCCGGAGATTTCGGTGACTTCTTTTTGAGTCGTAAATCCATTCTCAAAAATAAGGTTTAGGGATTCAGTGGTGGTGAGCGATTGCTCAGCGCTAATGAGTCCTCTTTCAACGGCCTTTTGGCGAAGGACCTCGGGATCCATTCCATAACCGTTGTCGGCGATGACGATTACGAAACTTCCACCCTCGCGCGTGGCGCTGATGGTCACTTGTGCCGGCGTGATTTTCCCGGCAGCGGTTCGGTCACTGGGCGTTTCAATGCCGTGATCGATCGCATTGCGAATCAGATGTGTCAGCGGATTCGATAATTGATCGACAATGGCCTTGTCGAGTTCGATATCGGCGCCAGAGATGCTAAATTGGACCTGTTTTCCGGTCGCCGTCGCGGTGTCATGAGCGACGCGCTCGAGTTTGGCGAACAGACCGCGAAGGTTGACTGTTCTCAAGGTCATAGTGGCTTGTTGCATGTCGAAGGCCAGTTTTTTTAAATTGAAAATCGTGCGAAAAATCTCGTCGCGATTTTGCTCAAGGTCATCTTTGCAGTGGTCAAGCGATGACAACAGAATCACTTGTTCGCCGAAAGCGTTGAGCAAATCATCGATTCGTTTCATCGGTACGCGTATGGAATCGTTATTACTCACGACGGTCGGTGTGGTTGAACCCATTTGCACCGGTATCGGCGTGGGCCGGCCGCTATTTTCTGGATTGGCCAAGGGATCAAGTAGACGCCCAAGTAGAATCGAGTGATCAAAACGCAGACTGTGATCGTGCGAGAGCGCGCGGACATCGCTACGAAGAGTGTCGTTACAAGTCAGCAGGAGTTCGACTACCCCAGGGGTTAAACTGACCTTGTGATCGGCGAGATCGATCAACAGGGTCTCGAGGTGGTGACCAAAACTCGAGATATCGTCAAAGTTAACGGCTTTGCCTGAGCCCTTGAAACTGTGGGCGAGCATCTTGAGCTCCTGTAGAAGTGCCTTTTGATCCGCGCCCTCTTTGGAAAGAGAAAGCAGAATGGACTCCCACTGCTCGAGCATTTCTTCTGCTTCATCCAAAAAGGCCTGGCGCAGATCTTTTAATGTGCGTTCGTCGAGGAGGCCCATCTTAGAGTTTCTCCCAGCCGTCGCCTCCCGCATCGTGTGCGCCATTGACTTTGCCTGATTGTTCTTCAGCACCGGCGGCGGCCTTGAGAGTCGCTGAAGTAGTGGCTTTTGGAGCCTTATTCTTTCGACTTGCATCGAAGGAGAGAACCTTTGAAGATCCCTTACTCTTGTCGTGGTTTTGAGCGTGGCTCTGGCTGTGGCTCTGGCTGTGGCTCTGGCTGTGGCTATGGGCCGCTGGCGAGGCGCTGGAAGTTTTTTGCGCTTGCGCGAGGGATGAGCCTGTCACAATCATTGCGAGTTCGTTGACCAATCCTAAAAGTGACTCGGATTGACCGGAGAGCTCGGCGCCCGCACTAGCAGATTCCTCGGCAGTACCCGCGGTCTCTTGCGTCGTTTGGTTGAGACTATCGACGCTTGTTGAGATCTGACCGATGCCTTGGCTTTGTTCCTTGCTGGCGGCGACGATCTTTCGTGTGCCCTCAAGGATCTGACGAACCTGCTCGATGGCTGTCGCCATCTTTTCTTTCGATTCGAGAGCAAGACGACCGCCTACTTCAACGCGAGATTTGTTCTCGCGAGCGACTTCTTCGGCCTCTTTTATCGAGGTCTTTACGATCGACGAGATTTCGGTGGCGGCTTTGCCGCTCATCTGCGCGAGGTTACCGACTTCTTGTGCGACCACCGCGAAACCGCGACCATGATCACCCGCGCGCTCTGCTTCGACAGAGGCATTAAAAGAGAGCAGCTGTGTTTTGAATACGATTTCGTCGATGATGTCGGTTTTCTCTCCAATTTCTTCGATGACCTTCACCAACGCTTCGATGCGGCGGTTGGACTCAAGGATTTGCGTCATCGCGCCATTGAGTTCTTCCATGGTTTTGCGAGTCGACTCACTGGTGGCTTCGACTGAGCGAGCGACTTCGTTGGCACGCTCGGCATCGCGAACGTTGGCTTCCACCATGCCGGTGATCTCGGTGAGTGAGGCGGAAGTCTCTTCGATCGCACTGGCCTGCTGTTGTGAGGCAGAAGACAAGCTGTCAGAGGCGTTGGAAAGTTGCGAAGAAGCGGCTGCGACTTGAGTGCTCGCATCGCTGACCGAAGTAGTGATCCGCAGAAGCTGTCGCGACAGGCGGAAGGCGAAGACCGAGCCGATGACAAAAAGTAGAGTGCCCAGGGTTCCTGCGAAAATCAAAAGCGCATTTTGCGCTTTCTCGGCGCTGTCCAGTGATTCAACTACGATGGCCTTGTTGCGGGTCTGTGCGATCTCGGCCATTTCATTCACGAGATTTGTCATCGCCACAGCGACCGGCGGCATTCGCGTCAGCAGAACGGTCTTTGCTTCGACGTCAGTCTTGGCGTCGTTTTTGGATACCAAGGCGTGTCCAGCCATGACGGCCTCTTGAAGTTTGGGCACCTGTTCTTCGAGAACGACCAGTTTCGCCTTGGCTTCAGGTGTGAGCTGGAACTTGGTGTACTCCTTGACGTTGTCAGAGAGAATCTTCAGGTTGCGCTCGACTTGATCAAGGGCCTTTTTCCGTTCCGGTGATCCAGCGGGCACGTTGAGTGCTAACCACATAAAGCGCGGGATGGCGTTGATCGACGAGCGGATGTTTCCCATGGTGTCGGCAATCGCGATTCGTTGCGTACCGAGCAACTCAATCTTCGTTTGCAGCGCTTCGATGGTGTTGTTGGAGTAAAAGGCCAAGCCGCCGAAAGCGATCGACACGAAGGCCATAGCCGTCATGAGTTTCGCTTTGAGTCCGAATGAGGTGATGAGTTTCATATAGGTGTCTCTTTCCGCGCCTCTTTAGGCCGCCGCTTTTAGTTTCACGACTTCTGAAATGTCGGTTGTTTTTTTCATATCTAATAAAATGATCATCGGGCGCCCTTGGAGCCGCGCGACCCCCTGAATCAACTCACGGTCGCGCATGAACTCGATGGAACGCTCGATTTGTTCCTCGGGAATATTGAGGACCTCTTGAATGGAATCGACCACGCAACCAATCGTGATTGAGGTGATCTCGGTAAGAATCACAGCGGGACGCTTTACTGCGGCCGACACTGTCGGCACGCTGAGCTTTCGTTTGAGATCAATAGCTGAAATCACTTTACCGCGAAGATTAATCAGACCAAGAAAATAGGCCGGGCTATTCGGTACCGGCACGCATGACGGGAGGCCGATGACCTCTTTCACGTCAGAGAGAGGTACTCCGTAAACTGAGCCGCTTAAGTTAAAAATCAGGTATTTTCGCGTGCTGAGCTTTGTCGTTTTGCTGGATGGTGTCGCTGACTGCTCATTTTGCTCATTGGGAGTGCTCACAAGTTACCCCTTCTGCTCACGTTCCAAGTCCTTGCTTACAGGGCTTATCGGCAGGCCTTTGGTGAGAAACATGACCTACGTCAAAGAAGCTGTTCCGTTTGAATTCAAAGTCTCGAGTCGAAACACTTCTGACGATTCTAGCTCGATTCAGTTAGGTTTCGGGTTGGGAGGAGGCAGGCATTTTTTTTTCGAGACTGTCCATTTCGTCTGGGTGTCGGCTCCTAGGAATCTCAGTTCGAGATGGAATTAGAGTTTTTGCGCTAAATTTCTGCGCCTGAGTGGGGCCATGTTGGCATCCAAACATGGAGGCGACGTCGAATGACGCGTAGATTCCAAAGCCGCGAGCAGAGTGCCGACAGAGTGATAGTTCGTCTCGGT
>SXRI01000260.1 GCA_005793615.1 Bdellovibrionales bacterium | reverse complement strand
GTAGTCAGGCCGCATTTTATTGATGAGCTCAAAGATGGCGAGCGCGTAAAGGTGAAGATTCGCTTTCAGCATCAAGGGGCGATGGCCCGTATTCATCGCCAGCCCGACGGCGAGCTTCAGGTCGAATTCGAGGAACCAGTGCGCGCCGTGACCCCAGGCCAGGCGGCGGTGATCTACCGCGATCAGCAGCTGATTGGTGGAGGTTGGATCATCGAATGATGACGCGTTATCAATTCACCATGCATACCTTTGGCTGCAAAGTGAACACTTATGACAGTGGTCTTTTGCAGAGTCGTTTGAAGAACCAGGAAGCTTCATCCTCGTCCGCGTCCTCTTCGATGGACACGCCGCGGGTACATATACTGAACACCTGTGCGGTCACGGCCGAGGCGAGTCGCGAGGCGGCCAAGCTTGCTCGTCGTATAAAAGCCCGTGAGCCTTTGGCGACGGTAGTGGTCACCGGTTGTGGCGCGCAAGTGGATGGCGAGGTTTTTGATCAATTGACGGCCGCAGATCTGATTATCGCCAATTCTCATAAAGGCCAGCTCGAGCGTATTCTCGATCAATATTTCAAGGGCAATATTGAATCGAAGGTTTTTCGCTCTAATATTTTTCGTAAAGATGATCTTGAAGCGGGCGGTGGCACTGAAGAGGGACACACGCGGGTGTTTTTGAAGATTCAAGATGGTTGCAATAGTTTTTGCACCTATTGCGTGATCCCCTTTGCGCGCGGCAAGAGCCGCTCGATTCCGATGCGTGAGCTCGTAGGGCGTATCAATGAATTGGCAAGCGCCGGCGAAGTCGTACTCACCGGTGTTCATATCGCTGATTATGAAGATAAAGTCGGCGGGCGCACGTTCTTACTTCACGACCTCGTGGCTGAAGTTCTCGAGAAAACCCAGGTTGCAAGGATTCGTTTGACTAGTCTTGAGCCCGGTGAACTTACGCCAGAGATCTTAAAGCTGTTTCGCTCAGAGCGAATGTGTCCGCATTTTCATATGAGTATCCAGAGCGCCAACACGCGGGTGCTAGCGGCGATGCGCCGAAAATACGACGCGCAAGCTGTTGAAGATTCTCTCAATGCGATTGCCGAAGTCGTGCCCGGTGCCTTTGTTGGTATCGATGTGATCGCTGGTTTTCCTGGAGAAACTGACGAGGAATTTGCGGAGACCTATGAGCGCTTGGCGCGACTTCCGTGGACGCGGCTCCATGTCTTTCCCTACAGCGAACGCCCGGGCACAAAGGCCGCGGCATTTGAAGGCGTGGTTACGCGTGAATTACGTATGCTTCGTTCGCAGCGCTTACGCGAGCTCTCGGCTGAGAGATTCGCGGCACAGGCCGCGAAAAAACTTGGCCAGGAGTCGCTGAGCATGGTTTTAAAGGCCGGCTTCCAAAACACACGTGTGGACACCTTAACGCGTGACTATTGGCCTGTACGCATCGTCGGTGTGAATGGAAATGAAGAGGGTTTTTCGAACGATGACCTCCACTATCTAGCGACACGGGCGGGGAAAGAAGTGCGCGTAAAAATCATTGGTTTTAAGCAATCAGAGCGCATGGAAGGCGTCTTGCTTGGCCACTGGATGCGGGAGAACGCATGAATTCCAACCTTGAAGCAAGATTGGCGTATACCTTCACAAGTGGTGACCTTCTCACACTCGCGCTGACTCATAAGAGTTTTGCTAACGAGCTTGCCGGAGGGGCGAGCACCACTCGTCTGGATAATGAACGCCTAGAGTTTTTAGGGGATGCCGTACTTGATCTCACTTTGAGTGATCTTTTGATGCGAACCTTTCCTGACGATACTGAAGGAGCGCTTTCGCGCAAACGCGCCAGTCTCGTGAACGAAGAGGTGCTCGCGAAGATTGCCGCCGAGTTGAAACTTGAGGAGCTTTTGCGTCTCGGCAAGGGCGAAACCAAAACGGGTGGTGTCTTCAAACCGCGGATCCTCGCCTCTGGGCTTGAGGCGGTGATCGGTGCGGTCTTTCAGGATGGTGGCTTTGTTTCTGCCTTACAGGTGACCGAGTCCTTGTTTGGACCGCGAGTGACGGAACTTTCGAAGTCCGATATTGATTTTCGTCACGATTATAAGACGCGCTTGCAGGAGCGCTTGCAGGAGAAACATCGCTCGACACCGACCTATCGTATTGAGGCCGAGTCGGGACCAGATCATGATAAACAGTTTCGAGTTTCCGTTCGCCTAGGAGAAGAAGTTCTCGGCTTTGGTGAAGGTAAGAGTAAAAAAGCGGCCGAACAAAATGCGGCCAGAGAAGTGTTGGAGAAAATGTATGAGCAATGAAGTTTCCAAGAAACCTTATCGTGCCGGCTTCGTTGCCTTGGTCGGCCAGCCAAATGCTGGCAAGAGTACGCTTTTGAATGCGCTTCTTAAGGAGCATGTCTCGATCGTATCGGATAAGCCACAGACGACGCGTCGTCGCGTGACGGGTATTTTGAATTTGCCTGACGCACAGGTGATCTTCGTCGATGCGCCCGGTACTCTTAAAAGCACCACCGGTATTAACCGCTTTCTCCAAGAGGAATCCGGCGACGTGATCGCCAAAGCGGATGTAGTTTGCGCACTTTTTTCGGCTGATGATAGTCTTGAGAGCGTGAAGGATCTGGTGGAGATACTTCGTAAATCACGAAAGCCATGGTTTGCTCTGGTCACGAAAAGTGACACCATGTCGGGCACGCGTACGCCGCGGTTTTTTCAGTTCCTGATTGATGAAAAGATTCCGTTCGTGAGTATTTCGAGTCTGCGTCGGCCCCAAGAGGCTTGTGACGAAGTCTTAAACCGAATTATCCCCCATTTGCCGGAATCACCGGCACCGCTCTTTGACGAGGAGCTCTACACCACACAGACCATGCGCCAGCTGGCGGCTGAGTTTGTACGCGAGGCGTGTTTTAAGGCTCTTAAACAAGAGATTCCTTATGGACTCGCCGTTCGTATTCTTGAATTCAACGAAAATGGCGCCGTGGTGCGTGTGCGCTGTGAGATTCTTGTCGATCGTCCCGGACATAAAGGCATTGTTATCGGTGCCAAAGGGCAAATGCTCAAACGCATCGGAACTGATGCACGTATCGCGCTCGAGAAGATTATTGGTCGTAAAGTGTTTCTCGAACTTCATGTCCATGTGAGTGAAGATTGGACAAAAAATCCCCGTTTCCTTAAGGAGCTTGGTTATGTCGTCCCGAAAGAATGATTCCAACCGTCGTGGGCCTGATCGTCGAAGAGGTCCCCGGGCGGAGCCCGAGCTTCAAACCGAAACAACTGAGCATCTGTTTCGCGCCTCTCGCGAAACCGCTCGGGTTGCCATTATCGGGCGTCCGAACGTCGGTAAGTCAACGTTGTTTAACTATCTAACCGAGACCCGTAAGGCTGTCGTTAAGAACCAGCCCGGCGTCACGCGCGATATTCAGATCGAGCCAGCTGAAGTCTGGGGCGTGAAGTTCGACGTGATCGATACCGGCGGTTTGACCGAGTCTCAGGATTTGTTTTCGAGATTGATTCGTGAACAGGTGACGGAGTTTCTGAAGACGGTCGATCATTTGATCGTTGTTCTTGATGGACGCGCCGGCCTCTGTCCTGAGGACCGCGACATTATTCGTGTCGCCAAGGAAACCGGAAAGCCGTTTCTGACGGTGATCAATAAGGTCGATCACCTTCATGATGAAGAGTTAAGCAAAGCTGAGTTCTATGAGCTAGGCGTCGATCTGGTCACAACGAGTTTTGAGCAACGCTACGGACTTGATAAAGTACTTGAGTGGATCGTCGATCAGGTCAAACACACCGCGAACACGGTGCGCGAAGGCTTGACGCTGGCGATGGTCGGTAAGCCGAACGTCGGTAAGAGCTCGCTCTGTAATCGCCTTTTGGGTGAGCCGCGTTTACTGGTGTCGGATGTCGCGGGTACGACCACCGATGCAGTGGATACCGAACTGGTTTTCAACGATCGCAAGTATGTCTTGATCGATACCGCTGGATTGCGTCGTTCAGCAAAGCAGGAAGAGGGCCTGGAGATTCTTTCCACCTTCAAAACCCGCGATGCCATTCGTCGTGCTGACATCGTCATGTTGGTGGTGGATGCCAATGAAGGCCCGACTTCTCAGGATGCGAAGATTCTTGAACAGATCTTGACCGCACATCGTGCCGTGGTTTTGATTGCCAACAAAGTGGACCTCGCTGAGGAAAACATTCCCGGCTTCCGCAGCTGGTTCAAGGCGCGTGTGCAGAATGAGTTTCATTTCTTTCCGGATATTCCGATTGCTTTCGTTTCGGCCAAGACCGGACGCGGCCTCAAGGACATGTTCGACCTCGTTGTGGATACTGAAAAGAAACTGACCAAGCGAATTTCGACTCGTGACCTTAATGACTTCTTTACGAACGTCATCCGCCAGGCTCCGGCACCGGTTTGGGGAACTCAGAACGTCAAGTTTTACTATCTGACACAAACCAATCAGCAGCCGCCTGCGTTTATTGCTTTCGCTAACCATCCTGATGGTGTGACCTCGGCCTATCGGCGCTTTGTTTCCAAACGCTTGCAAGAGCATTTTGGCCTCAAAGGAATGCCAATACGGATTTTTGTGATGAGTGGCGCGCACGGGCAAAGAAGAAGAAGTTCTCGCAGCCAAGAAACGGAAGCGGCAAGTGAGCTGCCTGAGGTCGAAGCATCCTTGACTGATGCTGAATTTGTTGCTGGTGAGGATTTGCCTGAAGTTATGGCTGAATTGTTGCCGCAAATGGCAGGTACGGCCGACTATGACTTTTCTGGCGAAGAACTTGAGACTGAGGGACAAGGGTCATGAGTTCTCCCGGTCGCCGTGGTGGTCTTTGGGGCACGCGCTTTGGCTTCTATCTGGCGGCGATCGGTTCGGCTTTTGGTCTCGGAAATCTTTGGCGCTTTCCCTATGTGACGGTAGAAAATGGGGGGGGAGCTTTTGTTTTACTCTACGTCTTGTTCGCTATCAGCTTGGGGCTGCCGCTTCTGATCGGTGAATTGATGCTTGGTAAGCTCACGCGGCGGAGCGCCGTTTCGGCTTGTCATGAGGTTCGAGTAACCGCCGCCCCTCAATCGATGTCAGGGCAGGCAGCAGTTGGGCAGAAAAGTCCGAGAGGCCAGTTGGCTGGTATCGGCATCTTTGCTGTTTTGACTTGTTTGATGCTTCTTTCTTACTACGCGGTGATCAGCGGTTGGGTTTTGCATTTTCTCATGCAACTTTCCCTCGGGCATTTGGTTACCGGAGCCTATGACGCCGAGGCCAGTCTCCACGTTTTACATGAGAACGGCTGGCTGCAAATGGCGCTCACCAGTGTCCATTTGTTGATCTCGCTGATTATTGTCGCTAAGGGCGTTCAAGAGGGTATGGAAAAGTGGGTCAGCAATGCGATGCCTGTGTTTGTGGTTCTTCTGGTGGTTTTGATGACCAAATCACTGAGTTTGCCGACGGCAGCCGGTGCTCTTCGCTTTTTATTCTACCCGGACTTCTCACGCCTCAATGGCTATTCCATGTTGCATGCGATCGGGCATGTGTTCTTCACGCTCTCGGTGGGCTTTGGCACGATGGTGACGTTCGGCAGTTACTTGAATCAGCAAACCCATATTGCCTCAGCCGGATTTCGAGTTACGGCCATGGATACGTTGATTTCGCTCTTTGCTGGACTACTCATTTTTCCTCTTCTTGGGGCCTCAAGTCTGCAGGCCGCTGGGCCAGAGTTGCTTTTTCAGACTTTGCCGCGCTTATTGAGCAGTCTCGACAACGGTTTTATCTTTGGTTTCGCGTTTTTCCTTTGCCTCTATCTGGCGGCGCTCGGCGCGAGTATTGGCCTGCTCGAATCTCTGGTTGCCAATGTTCTTGATCTGACCGGTATGCGCCGCCCGGTGGCGACTTGGCTCACGGGTTTTGCGGCTTTTCTTTTTGCCTCACTGCCTGCGCTTTCAACTTCGGTTCTTAAGAATGTCACCTTTCAGGGACATGGTCTGCTCGAGATCCTTGATAACGTCTTGGTCAATGTTTTCTTGCCTCTGGCGGGCCTTGGCTTGGCTTATGTGGTCCTGAAACGCCTAAAGGCCGAGAAGATCGAGAGCGAGTTTATCAACGACGACTCGATCGCAACCCGCAAACTCTATTCACATTGGCTTTTCGTTATGCGCTGGTTGGCGCCTGGAACTATACTCTGCGCGTTCGTGTTGGCAGCGATCACTCTTGTCAGATCGCTGCTCCATTAAAAATGG
>SXRI01000259.1 GCA_005793615.1 Bdellovibrionales bacterium | reverse complement strand
TGCTGGTTAAGTTATCGAGAACCAAAACCAAGACAACTGCCGCAATGATCGCAGCGACCACTGCAAAGCCGAACAACCTGCCTTCATTTCGTTCTTGAGTTGGCGAAGACTGCGATGATTTCCCTGGAACTTCAACATCCTGGTTTTTCTCTGCCGACTTTTTCTCGCTTGATTTCTTTTCCGCCGGACGCTGTTCGTTCTCAGGATTCTTCGAATGCTCGGATCTCTCGGCCTTACGGCCAACCACGACGGTCGTCGCCGCCGGTTTTATCAAAGGTTCGGGAATTGAATCCGGACGTGATTTTTCAACGATCGCTTGGACTCGCTGTGCAACTGCCAAAACCCCTTGCTCCGACGGGGCGGGAGCGCTTCGTCGCACGTTTCTCAGGTCCTGAATGATCTGCTCAACATGCGCATAGCGCCCTTCGGGATCGGAGGCAGTCATGCAGGTTATCATCGTGCGTAGCTCGACTGGAATCGCGGTATGCTCGCTGTTAAAGGGCGAACCGTGGCGATTCTTCACCGCTTGCGCAAACGGTCGCGCCGTTAAGCACTCAAAGAACAATGCACCCATACTCCAAAAATCCGAGCGCGGAGTAGCAACAGCGCCTTCACGCAGTTCGGGCGCCATGTAATTGGGCGTACCGATAATGAAACCCGGATCAGTATGTCCGCCGCGATCAATTCGTCGGGCAATTCCAAAATCAAGAACTTTGATTTGTCCGTCGGCGCGCACCAGCACGTTGCCGGGTTTCAAATCGCGATGAATAATTTTGTTCTCATGCAGACACTTCAAGCCACTCAGCATTTGCTCGAAAATATAGAGCGCCATTTCGACCGGGAAAGCTCCTTCACGCAGAAACTCTCTGAGCGACGCTCCCTCAACGTATTCCATGGCGATGAACTGTACGTTTGATGCCGAGTCAATCGCATGCACGGTCACCACGTTGGGGTGATTCACCTTGGCGAGCAGCCTTGCTTCCTGCAAGAATCTCCGGATCAAATCTCTGTTGGTGTCTTGTTCTTCGAGTTCACGTGAAATCACCTTGAGCGCAACACGACGATCAAGCCGCATATCATGCGCTTCGTAGACTTCGCCCATCCCTCCACGAGCGATGAGTCGGATGATTGAGTAGTCGCCCAAACGGGCGCCTGTTTTGAGTGTTTGCATCCGGTTAACTTTTCGGATTTAAAGACAATTTTCTGAATTTTCTGAGGTCTAGGTTCCGATTTCAGAAACCTTCATTCAGACCAAAGACCAAACTTACGACCAAGGTGGAGAGACTTGCGTGAAGAACTGTGGATCTCGGTGCTAAGATTCAAGGAATGAGACTTCTCGTTTTTGCGCTGATTTTCTTGGGCTCTATGCTTTTGCATGTAGCCCCCGCCAATGGCAACTCCGTTCAACAGGTCCGGGTGGCGGTCAAGGTCAATGTCTACTCGCACCCTGCCTTTAAGTCCAAAGTGATTGAGCGCTTGAACGCCCGCACCGTTGTCTCATTTTCCACCAACAAGATCGTCGGTAAAGGTGGTCTCGGCGTCTTCTACAAGGTCAAGACGCCCAATGGAAAAATCGGCTACATCATCGACTCCGACCTCGTCGCGGCCCCCATGGAAGAAGCCCCCGCTCCGCCGCCTGTTGCGGTCCAGACACCTAGCCCCTCGCAAGCCGAAGACACCCAAGACGAGGAAGCCGAAAAGCCAAGCTCACCGGCGCCAGCGCCAACTCCACCAGTCGCACAAAACAACTCTTCCCCCTCGCCTTCGACCTTTTGGGGAGTGGGTGTCGCCTCGATCGACTACAGCGAGTCCGTCAACAATCAGACATGGCATCAAGCACAGTATTTTCTCGCCCTTCGCCGAACGCGCACCCCTCGGCAATCCTGGCGCCTGGGTAGTGATTTTACCTTGTCGATTTCCCCGCAGGCGCCGCGGTTTTTAGCTGATGCCGGTGCCTTTGGCTCCACCAGCGGACATGTTGTCATCGGCGAGTTCCTATTGCACCTACCGCTGGCAAGCGGCAGCGTGGTACCCTACTTGGGGATTGGACCCATGGGACTCTACGCCAACTACAAAACCAACTTCGCCAGCGGACCCTATGAATCAGCGAAGTTTCGCTTTGGCGGAGTCGCTAACGTTGGACTTAGCTATGAGTTCTCGAAATATTGCCTACGCCTCGACGTCAACTATTACGTCGAATCGACATCCTACCTAGCGCAAAAACTGACTTTCCAAGCGGCATTTTAAACACTGAACAAATGGCTAAAGCGGACGCTCGACCGTGAGTGTTCCTGAACCAAAACTCAGTGACATCGTGACTCGAGCCTCTGCCGGGTCTTGCGCTGTGACGCAGGTATAGGAGATCGTGGTGAAGCTGGGATTCAGGGTACCGGAATGCTGCGGGCAAAGTGCCACGCCAGCCCGGTTTTTAACTTCCACTATGTAATGAACCGCGGCTTGCGCACCATTTGCTAGAGCCGCCGCACCGATAATCTTCAAGTTGCGAAACGAACCTGTATCGGCCAAACGTACACTCTGCAAATCCGCGTAGAGTTCCGGCGCGGAGGTAAAAGGATAAGCAAAAAAACTCGCATCATGTTTATCGACATAGGAGGAAACTTTACTCTCTTTCGGAGCAAAACCATTGCTGCTCAGATTACCGCAGTTTTGAAAGCCCGCAAGGAGCACGGTAAAAACAGCGACCGTCGACAAAGTCCGGATTCGCTTGAATATTGACAAACTGGTTTCTCTCTTCATACGTCTTTCCTCACTCACACTTTTCCCACACCTAATAGGCACCTGGGTTCGCCAAATAGGTTTCAAGATTCCGAACATCCGTTGGCGATAGCAAAGGGCGAAGTGGAATCATTCCCGGCACAGTCGAAAGTTTGAGATTGATTCGAGCCACCGAAGGCGCCGCAAGTGCTGCGGCGCTTGCGTGACAAGTTAAACAATATTGATTAAACGTTAATTTACCGGCGGCACCGCTACCTGGCACAGGTGTCGGCGTGGGCGTCGGCGTCGGCAACGGGGCTATCGCACCATCGGCGCCATTGACCTGAATCGGACCAAAGTTAAGCACGACCCGACTCCCCGCTTGATTGAGCACGAACTCGAGGCGCGGAGAAGCCGGACGCGAACACTTCAGCAGAAACACCTCGCCGTGAAAGGGATCACGCATAAGACCGCACTGATCAGTGGCATCAAGAAGCCGATACGAAATCACGTCCGAATTTTGCGCTAAGCCACTCAATCGAAATGGAATCAAAAACTTGGTCAAGAGCGCATCGCTATTGAAAAGCGGCTGTACGCGTACGGTCGATTCAACCGCGTATAAATTTGTGCTTTGCAGAATCATGACCAAAATCACAAAAAGAATCAATTCTGCTCTCATCACAACACCTGCCAGTAATTAGAACTACAAACCGAATAGATGGGCGCTTGCCAGCTAGCTGCGCTCATGTGCTGCGGATCCATCATTGTCTGTAGTGCTTGCACGATCTCAGCCGAGGGCTCAGCACTTTCTGCGTAGAACATACGAAACAGACTACGTACATTTGCCGCCGTCGGCTGCGGCAGTGCCTCGGATGGTGAAATTTTATGGAGCGCATGTGTGAGTGCATCAGCGTTGAGTACCAAATTAGTGCAAGCCTTCAGCAGCATCGCCTGCCGTACCACCGTGGCTCGCGGCACCAAGTTCGCGCCCAGCACGGCCGGTGATGGATTCAATACACAACCTGCGTTGTCGGGATCAGCGGGTACCAGAGTACCGCGCGAGGTCAGCACGTTATAGTTTTCATACACGGAACAAGGCGCGCCAAACTCAACCGCGTTTCGCCCGATCCCAGTCCCTTCGACCAATGAGGCGGTCGGTCCGAAAACGTCTTCTAAAAGAGCCTTGGTGTATCGGCGATCACTGAGCAGCGGTTCAAATGTAGTTTCGATCGTCTCCGGCACAACCGGTGGAGGCGGATGATGATCAATTGGTACCGGCAAATCGACCACACTGGCAGCGACGTCAGTCTCTTGTTCTTTGAGCGTGTTCACATTGCAGTTCTGAAAGAGAGGTAGAACCGCGACGGCAAGAACCAAAAAGAGCCAACGTAAGCACGTTCCAAGTTTTTCGTAGTTGAATAGATTAAACATTGTTTGCTACCTCCGACAGCGGCAAACCCGTTCGGGGGTCAAGGAGAAGTCGGCCGTTGGTGACAAGGCCCTCACTGCCGATTTCCATCATCGCGGCAAGTGTCGCCGCCACGTCATTGACTTGAATCGGACGATTACTGCCACTTAAGTCATAATTGGCCGCATATCCCCAGGTACCGGTGTAAGTGATAGAGCCAGGTTGTCCTGCCTTAATAACGTTTCCTATCAGCGAGGTGCGATCAATTGCACCTGAGATGATCGTCGCGTTGGAGCCCGCAACACCGTGATCCGAACCTGAGCCATCTGCTCGCGGGCAGCGATTGAACTCCGAGGCGATATGAATGGCGGTCTTCGCAAAACGCCCCTGTGCTTTGAGCGTATGGACAAATTCACTCAGACACCCAAGAAGCGCGCGATAGTAGACCGTAGAAAAAACCGTACTCGGAATACGCCCGACAAAGTGCTGATCATTCGGCAACGTATAAGAGGCTCCGTTCACTTTGAGCCCGGTCATACTCCCCATGCCGAGCGATACGCTTGAGGTGATATTGTTCCCGAGCAGGAGCTCGGCAGCCGCGAATTGTTCTGCCATGTTTGGAATGTTGACCGACACGCCACCAACTCCGGTAAAGGCCTGGCGTAGATCAGCGTCGCTGGTGCGAACCGAACCTTGATTGATCGTACATTGCGCAGTGCCATCGCCGCGAATCGCCTGCGGAAAAAAACTTGTTACATTGTCCATATGAAAGGCGTGGTTCATCGGTGCTTTGTACTTTGCAAGAATCGTCACCCAGCCATCGGCGATCTGAGCGGCCTGGGCTTCGATCATATCGGAAGCGTTATCATAGGCGATCCGCAATGTTGTCGGCGTCACACCAGAGGCCAGTGCATAATGATCAAATGCAAGCTGGGTTTGTTCGCGTACCGCAGCCCATTCATTGCGCTGAAAAACCGCTGCTGCCGGAAAACTCTGAAAGGGCGTCAACAGTGTTGCAATCGGGTTCGTTCCCCCCGGCAAGGCCACAGCCGCTAGACCCTTTCTGGATCGAAAGGCGTTTCCGGAAGGAGCTCCGGTGGTTAAACCGGGCACGGGCCTACGTGAAGCATCGGCGATTAAACCTGAGAGACTTAAGCCGTTGATAATCGGTGCCACCTGCATGGCATTGGCAAACTCATGCGAGTTGATTTGATTATCCATACCGCGAATCAAAGCCGTGTTATTAAGTAGGTCGCGAAATAAACGTCCGTTGTATCCTAGCCCCCATACAGGCGGCACTGCATAGGTGCGAGTGCCCGATACATGATTGACATAACGGTTCACCGAATGGGCCACGCCACCGACCACATCAATCGAGTTACCAAAACCACCGGCAGTAAAGTCACTGGCGCGATTTCGTGGGTTCAATAAAAGATCAAAATACCACCGAGGGAGCCCACCAACGATGCTCACATGAACATACTGCCACTCATTTTCCACCGGTACGGCGGCAACACCGAGGGCCTCGGCCATACTCCGATTCAAGAAAGCGCCGGCAATACGATCGATCATCGAGGTGCCAATGCCGAGTGCGCCCAAACCGGTCGCCGCTTGCCGCAAGAACTTTCTTCGTGACTCATTTAAGCGGCTCACTGGCTAACCTCCGAAAGATAATTACGAGTGCGAAATGTGGGCGACTGAAAAATCATCTGCATGACCGTGCGGACACTTTGTGTCGCCTTAAGCCTTTGACCGAGGAGCACCACAAAGTCTTGATGACGCTTATTGAGGGCATAGTTTTCAGTGCGGGAATCAAGAGGCTGCAGGGGCACATTGATGCCGGTCATGAATTGATAATAGCGCTTGGCGGCGCACAG
>SXRI01000258.1 GCA_005793615.1 Bdellovibrionales bacterium | reverse complement strand
CTCTGCAAAGCCCATCCGCCAATGGTGCATAGCGGCAAAAAACTGTAGGCAAGGATGAAACCATGGCAGCCGATTCCAATAAGAGTTTTTCGCCATTCACGACCTTTAAAGATCTGATCACTTTTATTCGAAATGTCGCCAATGACGAACGCATTCCCGCACGTGACAAAAAGGTCGTGCTGGCGCTGGTCGCATTGATTTTGATTCCGTTTGATATCATTCCTGATTGGATTCCGATCATCGGTGTGCTCGATGACCTGATTCTCATGGCTCTCATTCTCGATTATTTTTTCAATGTCCTGGATCAGGAGATTTTGTTGAGCCATTTTCCTTGGAGCATGAAAGCTTACACAAGGATTCGCTGGGGCGCGCGCTTGATCGCTATGCTGACCCCGAACTTTATCAAACAGAAAATCTGGAAATATAAACCGTCAGTATTTCGCAACTGAATTTCGCAACTGGCTTTCGCAACTGGCTTTCGAAATTGACCAGGGTTCGAAAAATAACTCTACCGGAAGTAGCACTCAGTGATCACTGAGAACTCGGTACGTGTCGTGCGTGTCGGCTGATCAACGACTTGGCCAGCACTGTAGCCACCAAACTGTACTTGTTTATTTCCACCACTGCTGATGTGATCGACAAACTTCTGCATACACTGTTTACCCGTGTTATCTGCCGCCGGAAATGTCACGTGATGATACCAGCCCCATGCCCGCCCCTGTACCACCACGGTCGGCCGACCGTCGGGACGCTTAAAAACATGGATATCGTTTACTTCGTTGAAAAGCATCCCGAGCAAGACCGAAGCATTCGCTGTCTTTTCAAAAGCGAAAAGGCCCGTCGAAGCCAAAACCAGGGTCAAGACCAAAAATTTCAAAGTGCGCAGCGCCATCATCGATAACCACCGATTTTCGGGTTTTTATTCGTAGCTTACAAAAAATGTCAAAACGTGAAGTGAGCTTAGTTGCCGTGACCATCTTGGTCAATAGGGCAAGCGGCAAGTTTTCTCACGCCCAGAAAACAGCCTAAATTATAGGCACTTCTAGCCGCCCCGTAAGGGCCATGGCTTGCTGCCGCAAGAGCTTTCCCAGAGGTGACCTGGGTAGTTCTTCGAGATGATATAGTTCTCGGATTCGCTCAAAAGGCATGACCGCTTGATTGAATCGATCTCGCAATTTGTTTGCGGCCAGTTTGTCCCCACTCGCCAGCAACACAATCACCGCCCCCAGGCGCTCATCGGCAGCAGCGAGCACCGCAGCATCGCCAGTAAAGTCTGTTTCGAAACACAGTCGTTGTAAGACTTCTTCTAGACGACTGAGCACCACGCCCTCGCCACCAATCTTCACAAAGTCCCCAACCCGCCCGATTACCGTGAGCACTCCATCAGCATCAAGTCGGGCACGATCCTCACAACGAAACCAACTGCCTGGAGCGAATTCCTCGAATACAGCCTCTCCCGTCGCTGGAGAAAAGCGAATTTGCCCCGATAAAAGTGCTCCGCTCTGAATCTCGAGACAATCATCGGCGCCAATTCGCAAACGTACATGAGCTAATGGTCGCAATTGCGACTTACCCGGCGCCATCGCCGTTGCCACCTGCGAGGAACACTCCGTTAACCCATAGCTCACCAAGAGCGGCCAACCAAGCCTCACGCCCTCTGCCAACAAACCGGGCTCCAGCCGACCGCCACCAACCACTACAGCACGCAACGAATCGGGCGCCCTCAATTGATTGCGAACCAGATCAAAAATCTGAGTCGGCACCAGCGACACCAGAGTTGCCGCGCTCGTTCCAAGCTCGCGCCAAAACTCATGCACATTCCACGAAGGCACTTGCCCACTGAGCAATGCGGGGCTTTCAATAACACGCGCCCCAGAAAGCTTCGCGCGGATTTTGATTCCCAAACCACCGACGTGAAAATCAGGTAAAACCTTAAACCATACGTCGCGGGCGTCAGAAGCCAGACGCTGATTCACAGCCTGAGCACTACACTCCAGAGCCGTTTGCGACAAAATAATCAAACGCCCCGCACCGTTACCGCTCGATCCCGAGGTTGCGATCCCAACGCGCTCACGAAAGCGCCGCTGGATCAAATCGCGCCAAGCCTCTTCAAAAACCGCGCGTTCCCCTGAAGACATTCGTGGATTGAGAAGGAGTTGGTTCTCACGTGACGACAACGAGATCATTTGAGCTCCTGCCAATCCTGAGCAGCCAGCAGTTCATCAAAACCAATTCCGGTTCCCGGTGCAGGCAAAACCTTCCCGCCATGACAACTCAGCGACTCGGAAAATTCATTGGCCTCATAACTGAAATGTGACGCCAGGCCGCCGATCTCAAGTGCAACTCCGGAACTCATCAGGCGTGCGGCTTCAAGCATCGCGTCCACTTGCCCGACGGGGTGGTCAAGGTAACTCGTCACGCAAATCTTAGAACCCATCGACGCCCGCCGGCGAGCGATTTCAGGTTTCTGCACCGCAGGTTTCCAAATCATCCACGGGGCATGAGCCGCCAAATTTTCACTGCCGCGATCGAGAGCAAGTGTTGCTGAACTGCGCTCTACAAGCTCATTCCAACCATTTACCTCTAAGGGGATCGGATCTTCGATAAACTCTATGGTCTCACGTAGAGAGACTGGCAGCGCTTCGAGAAATGCTAAAAACTCATCTCGCCCCAATTGACCATTGAAATCCAAACGTAAGCGAAAACTCTGCAGGCGCGCTTCACAATCCATCAAAAAGACGGCCTCGCGTCGCCAATCCGATCCCAGCTTCAGCTTCAAGGTTTGAACGCCAGTGGTCAGCAACTGCTGTAGATATTCCGCACCCGCATTGCCATTCAGCTCCAATTCTCGGTCGATTATAAGGCGGTGATTGCCAGGCGGTAGCGGTAGTCCCGCAAAGGCGCTTTGACCAAGGTTACGGGCCTGGCGATCAAGTTCCGCGAGTTCTAGCGAACGCGCGCCCAATGATAAAGGTTTACCTGAAGTTAGTGCTTTCAGTTGTATACTTAGATTTTGATCGCCGAGCTCGAACCACGGATGTAAATCACTGTAACCGACACCCGCATCGGTCTCGATTCGCAAAAGAGCACCGTGACGCTCTGTCGCGCTTGAGCTCAACGCGCTTAACGGACGCCTAGACCGCAAAACATAGTGCGACACCCATATTCGTTGTTCCAACTACAAACCCAACGATGAAACCAGACCCAAAGCCAGGCCCATCCCGAAAATCAATTGCAACGCGCCGGCCATGGCAAGAAACTTATTATAGAGCGGGCTGGGATCATTTTTGAAGACACCCGTAAGAATCCGTCGCGCCAGTGGCACGCCTAAAATCGGAAGCAGACCGGCGTTCAGAGGACCAAACCTCGCCCAATAGGTGCCAAGCAAAAAAGGCACCGCCGTTAAAATCAAAATCTCGAGCCGCGCGAATTGCGGGCCGAAGCGAACAGCCAGAGTTCGCTTGCCCACTTTGCCATCCTCTGGAGAATCGCGAAAATTATTGATCGCAATCAGAACCGTGGCCAAGCAACCCACCTGTAAACCCGCCACCAAAGCCGACACCGTCAAAGCGTGAGTGTGAAGAAAGAAAGTTCCGCCGACCGCAATCAGACCAAAGAACAAAATCACGAAGAGATCGCCCAAGCCAAGATAGGCCAACGGAAACGGGCCACCGGTATAGGCGTAACCCAAAACTAATGATGCCAAACCAATCACCACGATCGGCCAACCTCCCTGAATCACCAAAGGGATGCCGAACGCAAAGGCAATCGCAAAGCAAAGGCCAGCACCAATCATAACTTGTTTATACGTTAGAAGCCCGCTCTGAGTTACACGCTGCGGGCCAATACGGTTCGCGGTGTCCGCACCCTTCTTAAAGTCGATGGCATCATTGACCAGATTCGTACCGATCTGAATAAAGACTGAGGCCATCAAAGCGCAGACTGAAACCCACCACAAGACAGGTAAGCCTTCATGTTTAACCAGAGCACTACCTACAATCACCGGGACAACAGCGGCCGATAAAGTCTTCGGCCGAAGCGCCATGATCCACGGTCTGATGGCGCCAAGACCCAAAGAACTATGAACCGCAGTAGTCGAAGACATCAGGGAAACCTGCCAAAACGATCAAAGTCAGGGGCGCGTTTTTCCAGGTAAGCGGTCTTACCCTCTCTTGCCTCTTCCGAGAGATAATAGAGAAGGGTGGCGTTGCCAGCAAAATCAAGTAAACCAATTTGACCGTCACAATCAGCGTTAAGAGCGGACTTCAAACAACGCAGAGCCAACGGCGAGTGCCCGAGGATCTCTCGGCACCATTTTACCGTTTCTTTTTCAAGATCCGCGAGTGGCACGACCGTGTTAACCAATCCCATTTCCAGTGCTTGAGCCGCATCATACTGCCGGCAGAGGTACCAAATTTCGCGAGCTTTTTTCTGACCCACGATGCGCGCTAAATAGCTTGAGCCTAAGCCCCCATCAAAAGAGCCGACTTTCGGGCCGGTTTGTCCAAAGCGAGCGTTGTCAGCGGCAATTGTCAAATCACAGACCACGTGCAAGACATGCCCACCACCGACCGCATAGCCGGCCACCATCGCCACGACTGGCTTCGGTAACGAACGGATCGCCTTCTGCAGGTCGAGTACGTTGAGGCGTGGAATTCCGTCTTTGCCAACATAGCCGCCTTCGCCACGCACACGCTGGTCGCCGCCTGAGCAGAAAGCCAAGTCGCCCTCGCCAGTGAGAATCACGACGCCGACAGAAGATTCATCGCGGCATATGGCAAAGGCCTGAAGCAATTCTTCGACCGTCTGCGGGCGAAATGCATTGCGGACCTCAGGCCGATTGATCGTAACTTTCGCAATCCCGTCGTCGCTCACCTCGAGTTTTATGTCTTCAAACGTTTTCAGCGCCGTCCATTTGATTGGGAGTTCAGCCGCTTGGGGATTGGTTTTTCCTGCTTGGGGGTCGATTGATGCCGCCATAGACACACCTCGTTAATAACTTTTGGGATTGAGTCAATCGTCTAGCAGAAACCCTGAAGAGCTTCAACGAAGTTCTGTGGCTGCTCCCAGGGCACGCGATGCCCTGCCTCAGGCACAATTCGATGTTGGATTTTGGCGGGCGCCAGATTTTTCATCCATTCCAAGTTAAGCGCGGTGAATTTTTTATCCTCGGCTCCCGTCAAAAGCAAAATCGGAACATCAAGCACCGCGAGCTGTTGGCGTAGATCTCGCTGGCGCCCGAGGGACCAACGCTCTAAAGCCACCGCCAGAGCCTCACGCGTGAACGTCGGCTCGTCGCGACTAACTAAATTCGCCCGGGCCGAACGCAAAACCGCCTGATCATTCCAAGCCGCCATCAATTCTGACCAAGGTTCCGAGCGAAACCGCTCTGCCCATTCACGATCGCTTTGCGTGCGTTTCGCGCGTTCGTCCTCACTGAGTAATCCAGGATGGCCCGAAACGAAAACCGCAGCGGAAAAACGCTCCGGCCGCAAAAGCAGCGCGTGCATGGCTAAACGGGCACCGAGTGAATATCCGATCAATACGGTCTTTCCACTTTTCGGCAAAGCGGCATGGATTTTCTCAGCGGCAAACTGAAAGGCATCAGCTAACGGCGCCAATTCGTAGGCCGCAGCGATCGACCAAAGATCGATCGAAACATCAAGATTCGGGCGGGCCCACGCCTGCCAATCGGTCGCGAGGCCCAGAAAACCGTGCACGAAAACTCGCGGTTCACTCCCAAAGTGCATCATAACGATCCCAAAAAAGACGGGTCGATGCCTCGTCAGGCACCAGTTCGATCACCTGATGCCGAGCCAAGAGACTGACTGAGGGAACCTCCTGCCAACGCTGATAATCCAGCTTCCACATGCGCGCCCAGTGCTCGAAATCCAAATGATGACGATTCTCGAAAAGATCATTCTTGAAAATGCGCGAGAAAATCTTGCCACCGCCATTATTGATGATCACCAAGCGCACCAAGAGTTCAGGGCGTGCCTGCATGAGGGCCCAAGGTGCCGCCAAATCATAGAGTGCTGTCAGATCACCGACGATCGCCCAATTTTCCACAGCACCATCGCGTGCAAGGCCCAAGAAACTGGCCAACTGACCATCGATACCATTGACGCCGCGGTTGGCTTCAACTGCATGCACCTGTTCACTGGCCGCAGCAAGATCCCACT
>SXRI01000257.1 GCA_005793615.1 Bdellovibrionales bacterium | reverse complement strand
TTGCCTTCAAAACCTGGATCAACCCAGCCCGCATTCTGAATGAACAGACCGAGACGGCCAATCGAACTGCGGCCTTCAACAAACGCCGTCAGATCGTTCGGCAGTTTCACCCACTCCATTGTGGTCGCCAGCAGAAAGGTATGCGGCGGCAGCGTGATCTGGTCGCCTTCGTACTCACGGTAGATGACCTCTTTATCAAGGTCGAGGGTGGTCATATTGAAGTCTTCAACGATTAAGAAGTGATTGCCGAGACGGCAGTCAATCGAGGCGGGTTGGATACTCTCCTCGACCAAAGGTTCGACCACCAAGTCCTTGGACGCGAGCATTTGTTTAAGCGTGCGGTCGGATAGGATCATCTGGGTATTCCTCTTCGCAAGGTAATTTAATTAAGGTCTGGTATGGCTGTTTTCCTGCTCCCAGGCAAGTACCAATGTGCCGCCAAACCTCGCCCGCAAAAGACCTCAAGAAGAGTCGCAAATGTGCCGAAAACGAGACGGTATAAATAGATCCCAGGAACAGGACAGGAGCAGGGTTTGTTGCTGTCAGATCAGTTATTTAACACTTTTAATGCTTTGATTTTGGGCATGCTACTCGCCGTTCCGATTGCCCATGCTTCCGCTGAGAAGAATCAATGTTCGATCTACGATGGTGTTGATGGAGCTGCCGTCAGTCGTGGCCCCGCGTCGCAGCCGGCTGACAATGGGGTAGTGGTGATTCAGCTCGATCGTCGGGTTCACGTGGATCGCCTCAAAGGGCAGGGTTACCGAATCAAGAGTTATGATGAGTTTAACAGCACTGATCCGTGGCGTGAGCCGAGTCCGCTTCTGCGCAATCGAGTTTTTCATCGCGCGGGACTCATGAGTTACGTCAATCGTTGGGACGAACTCGATAAGGACATGTTGTTCCTGCGTGCTCAGGACCAGAAGCTGATATTTCTCGTGCGCAAGTACCGAACACTTCCACGCGAGGTTTTGGTCCATTTACAGCGAGTGATCTTGGAGACGAAGGGAGCTGACGAGTGAGTCGTCTACGTACTCGCTTCGCAATGGCTCTCTTACTTGCATTCGGCGCAGTTCGTGTCGCACATGCCGATATTCTGTTTTTCGATCTCAACGACAGTGAGCAGGAGGCCGAGGCAGTTCAACAGGCGGCCCGTGAGCGCGGCGAAAAGGTCGTGGCCGTTCAGTTGGTGGAGAATGAGACTCGCGAGCGAATTCGCGGGATGCTCAAAGAACAAGGATTGGCGGAGAAGAAAAAGGCCCGAGCCTGTAAAACTGATCCCGAGTCCGAATCCTGTGGCGAGGCTAAAAAAGTCTCGGCGCAAGCCGATTGGGATTACAATGTTGAAACGAAGAAAATGAAGAAGTTCGGACGAAACGAACTCTTAAACACCATGGGTGACTTGAAGAAACAGGGACGCGACGTCTCGAGCATTGTGGTTTCGGGTCATGACGGTGACCGGCAGCTTTGGGGTACCTTTGGCAGCTTCTCGGATCATGATCTCGAAGATGCGATGTTGGAAAATAAACCCTTGGCGGACAATGTGCAGGCTCTCTACCTCTGGGGCTGCTATACTGCTACGACCGACGACTTCATGCGTGGTTGGAAAAAAGCGTTTCCGAAAACTGCGATCGCCGGTTTCTATGGGCAATCGCCCTTAGGCACGCGAAAAAAAAGCAGCACACTTCTGCGCGATATGCTTGTCAAGGAACGCGAACTTCTCGAAGCGCGAGATCGTAAAGAGCTGGGCAACATCTTCAAGTCGTTAAGTGACGTTAATGGTAGTTCGGCCGCGATGTGTGTGAACTCCGATGTGGTGGTCAATGCGCGCGGTGCCCACTCGCTTTCTGATGACATCGATGTTTGTACCAAGGGCTCAGCGGAAGAGGATAAATGGAACAAAGTCTATCAATGCTACTTCTTTGCCGAAGAGGGTTGTGAAGATGTACCGCTAGAAACCGATGGCACCAGTGTCGTTCGTAAAGCATACGATTACGCGCAAAAAACCAAACACTGTGATGAGATTCAGAGGAAAGCAGGGCAGACACGCCTGCTTTCGCCTTTGAATCTGCGAACACTACTTTTCGACAACGTTATACGTGGAAGTTTCGAGCGCCTACATGCCAAGGAAATTTATCAATTCAATGTGTTACTCGATCAGCTGGGCTTACCAGAGGATAAGCAACTCGACCGCCTTGGTAAGTTTAAAAGTAAGACTCGTGGGGATATGTCGCGCAAAGAATACCTGGAACGCATGACGTATCTGAAGAATTTCTGGAATGACAAGATGCAAGCTCTGAAGGATTCGGCCGGGCATGTGCATGATGCGCGTGTGGTTGCCATGGGTTACTATTTGGACGAGTTCGATAAGATTCAATCTGGGCGCTGTGTACCCGGTACCTGGGTCGAAGAGAACGGCCATCTCGATGAATCACCGTGCGGTATTCGCCAAGGAATGCGAACGGCGCTGAGTCGCGCTCAGGCCAAAGTCGCCGAGTACCGCAATGAGGATCGGGCCGTGGATCGGGCGGAGGATCGTGTGGCTCCGGGGCCTGCTGCCGAGTCACTAGAGCCTGCAGCACCTGCGCCAGTAGAAGCTGCGCGCTTCCCGCGCCCATCGCGTCCTGAAAGGGCTTCTGGTCGGGCCTCAGGAAGAGCCTCAGGACAAATCACCGGAGACAGCGACTAGGTTTCATTCAGAGTGAATGGAGCGGGCAAAAAAATGGCAGCCTTACGACTGCCATCATTAAAGTAGAATACTTCTACCTTCTAATCGGATTACTTGCTCTCAGCGGCGCGCTTTTCCAGGTACTTCTTGTGGAGTTCTTCCTGGATGTTGCGCGGAACCGCGGCGTAGCGAGCGAATTCCATCGTGAATTCACCCTTACCTTGGGTTGCCGAGCGAAGATCGGTCGAGTAACCGAACATCTCAGTCAGAGGAACGTCAGCCATAACGGTCACGTTACCTTCGATTGTCGATGTACCTTGGATCATGCCGCGGCGCTGGTTGATCTGGCCCATGATATTACCCTGGAACTCTTCCGGAGCCACGACTTCGAGCTTCATGATCGGCTCGAGAGCGGTCGGTTGAGCTTGCGGATAAACTTCACGGAACGCAGCCATTGCAGCGATCTTAAATGCCAAATACGACGAGTCGACATCGTGGTAGGCGCCGTCGGAGAGCGTGCACTTCACGCCGACCACTGGGAAACCGATGAGCGTGCCTTTGCGCATCTGCTCCTGCATGCCTTCGTCAACGGCAGGAATGAATTCCTTCGGAATGCGTCCGCCGACGACGTCGTCTTCGAATTCGTACGACTTCGGATCCTTACCTTCTTCGATAACGATCGGCTCGATCTTACCAACGATTTTCGCGTACTGACCCGAACCACC
>SXRI01000256.1 GCA_005793615.1 Bdellovibrionales bacterium | reverse complement strand
GACTCAGTGCGTGGGTCAAATCGGCTTTGGCCAAAACTGGGCTTTCTGATACGAAAGGGTAATGAAACCAAGAAATATTTGGGCCGTAGGCCGCAATTATGTCAATCATGCCGCTGAGATGAAGGCCGAGGTGCCGTCAGAGCCGATGATTTTTCTGAAGTCCGGCGGTTGTGCGAATTTTGGCAGTGAAATCATGCTGCCACCGTGGGTGAGCGAGGTTCATTACGAAATTGAACTCGCTCTTAAGTTTGATCACGACCTAGAGTTCACTGAGTTCGCGTTGGCGCTTGATCTGACCGAACGTCATCTGCAGAGCGCGGCTAAAGCAAAAGGAACGCCGTGGACTATTGCTAAATCATTTCTTGGCGCTTGCCCGATATCGCCGTTTCAAAAACTCACCAATGTCAGCGAGATCGAAAAGCTGACGATCGAACTTGAGGTGAATGGTGCTCTCAAGCAAAAGGGGGCCTTGCGGGATTTGGTGTTCTCGGCGTCAACTCTTCGTGACTACCTACGCAAACATTTTCCAATTGAAGAGGGTGACTGGTTATTGACCGGAACACCGGCCGGCGTGGGCCCGATGAAGAGTGGTGATCGTTTGCTTGGTCGTATTCCGGGGCATGTAGAAGCCAAATGGACAGTCGTGTAGGGGTACTATGAAAGCGTTTTGGTGGTTTCGTGAGGGTGAGATTGCAGGAATGGCGCGGCCCGGGTTTAACTCCTTTCGTTGGTTCGATCTGGAGTTTGATGAGGCGGTGTTGATGAGCTGGTTGGGAACGCACCCTTCCGGGAGCGCGAGCCTTGAGTCCTTTCGGCATCACTTGCAGACCTACGCACCGAGAATCTTTCGTTTTTATGAACTGGATAATAGTTCCGGCGCGAGCGCGATCGCGATCTTTGAAAGTCGCGAGGGAGTCGGTGAAGTGCTGGCGCGCCTCAAAGAGAAAACCAAGTCCGTTGCCCATTACGCGGTCGAGGAGCAGAGGGTTCATTTTGAACTCTGTCGTACGCGGCTCGATTGGGAAATCGAGTTCATGAAAAACAACGGGATCGGGTCGGTTGTGACCTTAACGGAGCGCCATCATAGCAGCGAGGTTCTTCAGGATCATTTTGATGTTCATCATATCGCGATCCAGGATCTTGGCGCTCCGCAAGTAGAGCAGGTTGCGCAGTTGGCGGAGGTTGTTGACGAAGCCCGCCAAAAAGCAACGCCCCTGGCGGTGCATTGCTTGGCGGGCATAGGACGAACCTCGACGATGTTGATCGGAGCTCATATCCTGCTTGGAGAGAAGACCGAGGATTTGCTGAATTTGGTTAAGCGACAGAATCCTGCATTTGTGTTTACCGGTGAACAAGCCGACTTTATTCGAGCGTTGGATTCCAAGGTGAGGTCCTGAGTTCTGTTGAAATCTGCTGATTTTATCGGCCTGTTTCCACTCATAGCGGCATGACTTAAGCGAACTTCGCCGGAGCTTTTGCAAAGCGGTCCTTGCATTTCCGTGTGCAGAAGTAATGCTTTTTGCCACTTTTGGTGAGCGTATTGGAGCATCGCTCTGGATGTTTTATTTCCCACTTCGGGCAAACCGTACAGAAGATCTTGGGCGTAGGTTTTTTCGTAATTTTAGACATAAGGCGTCCTTTCGTTAGGTGTTGCGGCGGTAAAGGCCGGTTGTGAACACACGTTTAAATCCTAGGCGTCGATAAAACTCTTCGACATAGGAATCTTGTTTACATTGTAAGGTGATGATTTTGAGGCCCATCGCTTTGAGCTCGGCGATCACGCGTTCCATCAAGGTCGTGCTGATGCCTTGTTTGCGGTAAGCGGCAAGGGTTGCCACCGCATAAATGCCGGCAGTCTTACCATCAAGAACAACAAGAGCCGTGGCAATGGGCGCGCCCTTGAGGCTCGCGACATAGAAGCGCTGCCTCTGTTGGTGGAGATTGCGGTCATTGGCGGATTTAAGCCATGGATGCCAGTCAGCGAAACTGGACTCACTGTCGGTAAAGCCGCGTGCTTGGACTTGGCTAAACAGATCCATCTGTTCAGAGGTTTTAACTTCCGTGATTTCGAGGTCGGCGCGCTCCTGCTGACGGGCGGGGGCCGAATCGAAAACCATATAGGTGATACCCATCGTGGGCGAAAAACCGGCGGATTCAAGGTCCGGAAGCTGCGGAGTGCTCCAGGGAAAGTGCTGAAGGGTTTGAAAATGAGCGGGAAGATCTGCCAGATTCGAGCCGCGGCCGAGAAGAGCATAGGTGAATTCCGGGCGATCGCTCTTAAGCAGAAGAGTTTCGTTGGCTGGCTGGAGAGTTCCGCGATGCGAACTTAAGAAGGCCAGATGATTTGCCAACAACTGTTGATTCAGGAGCTCATCTGTATGTTGGTCATGTTGGTCCATTTTTAGCCTCATTTTTCTTGCTTACGACGATTAGACTTGAATCGATCTAGTTAGATTGTTATATAACTCAATATGAGTAAAAAGCAAGCAGAAGAACTCCTTAGAAAAAATTGCAGTTTTCAAGTGAGTCTTCGTTACGAGCTCTTCTATTCTCTCAACGCCTTGCTTGATCCAAATTCGCGTATCCACCCTTCGTGGGTACGGGCCGCAAGAGTTCTTGTGGGTGATGAGTTCTTCGCAGCGACAGCGAAATTAGGTGGCTCCTGGGAAGTTTGGGCGGCGCTACCGGCTTTAATGCCTGGGCCAATGGCTAATCCTTCATATGAGGAGATCGTTGCTTCGTTGCGCGCTCTTTCGCTACCGACCTTTCAGAAGAAGCTTCTTCGCGGGCTTATTCATTCCGAAGGAGTGCTTGAGCCACTGCTAAAGGGAAGGCTTTCATTGAAAGGCGCCATTGCGCGCGTGCCGGCGGGCAAACGGGAGTGGATCAGCCATATCGGCCTTTTCCCATACGACTCGAGCTCTCCTCAAATAATAGCGCTTGAATTCCTGCTGGCGGAGCCGAAACTTTTTCGCGAAGCCATTCTGAAAGGGCTCGAAATTTACTGGCGCAAAGTATTTAAGGCAACATGGGCTGGACTTGAGCCACAATTGCGGCGTTCACTCGAAGCCCGCGAGCGACTCTTTCACTCCTGTTCCTTTGCTGAGTTCGCAAAGGAGACGCTCCTAAGAGTAGAAGTGAAGGAGTCTAAAGCGCAAATTAAAGCCATTCGCGGTGGCTATCAACTAGGCTTTGGCGAAGTGGAACATTGTTATTTTCTGCCATCGGCATTCAATGATCGGCGTTTTTGGAGTGCCTTCGGTGAAGAGGGGCAAACGAAAACGGTCTATTTTCCATATTTCGACCCAAATCTCACAGTTGAGGTTGGGGGTGGAGAAAATCTTGATGTTGCAGTGAAACTTCCTGTCGCTGATCCGGCTCTCGATCCGGCGCTGATTTTTCGGGCACTGGGAGACAGTACTCGTTTTGCGATCGCCATGCTCATCGCCCGTACGCCCATGGCGTCAGTGGAGCTTGCTAAACGGTTGTCGGTTTCCAAGCCCACCATTTCCCATCATGTTCATGTGTTGCGCGAGGCAGGCCTTCTGGAGGAAACCTATGCCAACGGCTCAGTCGAGCTAAAGCTACGGCGCGCGGCTCTTGAGAAGTTGTCGACCCTGGCGATTAGCAAATTTTTTGAGAATCACGAGAAGCTCAAGCTTAGCCGTAGCCGTAACCAATAGTGCTTGGGGATTTGACAGACTACCAAACGGGCATCACGATGTTGAGATGAGTAGGGTGGTTTCTATGATCACCTGTGACTTCCATGGAGGATTTCATGAGTGCTTCATCTAAAGAACGTCCTGAACGCAACAATTCACGCCGATTCAGGACAGTTATAATCGATGCCAAGGGGCAGCTGCGGCTTTTTTTGCCATTGGCCGTATTATTAACTGGTGCGGTTATATTGGTCGTTGTGCTTTATCAGGTCATGCTGGGGGCGGTGGGCAATCTCACGGAAAATGCTTCCAGTGAATGTGTTTCGAGTCTTGCGGGCATGGTTGACATGCTCTTTCAGCTCGAAGTCGTCATTGTGGGCGGAATGATCGCGCTCGTGGTATTGACGTTTGTTTTGGGAATTGTCTATTCGCATCGCATCTACGGCCCGAAGGTGGCGCTTTTAAGACATGTTAAGTCCTTGACGGAAGGCGATTACAGCGTCACTGCTAAGCTTCGACGTTTTGATGAATTTCAGGATCTCGCTGATGGCTTGAATGAGTTGGCGACCGCCCTGCGACAGCGGCACGGCGAGAAAAAATAAGGAAATCACGGTGTGAACTTTCTCGCTATCGACTTTGAGACAGCTGGTTATAAACGCGACAGCGCTTGCTCAGTGGGCTTGGTGAAAGTCGTGGCGGGAAAGATTGTGGAACAAGCCGTACATTTGATCAAACCGCCGAGTAAAGAGTTTGTGTTTACTCATATTCACGGCTTGACTTGGCAAGATGTTGCAAAGTCGGCCGACTTCGGAGAGCTTTGGCCTAAGATCGCGCCTCTTTTTGAAAACGTGGAGTTTTTAGCGGCACATAATGCGCCATTTGATAAGGGTGTCCTTAACGCCTGCTGTACGCGTTATGGTATTGAGAACCCGAACCTTCCATTTCAATGTACGGTGAAAATCGCGCGCGCTGCGTGGAATATTTATCCGACTAAACTTTCCGATGTTTGTCGCGAACTTCAGATTGAGCTCAATCATCACGAGGCGCTGTCCGATGCACTTGCTTGCGCCAAGATCATGCTCGCGAGCTCAAAAGGTGAAATTGCAGGTGGCGGTGTCAGCTTGCAGACTGTCGATGTAAGCCACGAGTTCGTTGGCTTGAGCGGTGGGCACCGATGAACTCACGCTGCCATCGTCGTTGAGATTGAGCTGAACTGTCAGGGATGTACCATCCAGAAATACGACCTTTAAAATCGTGGTTACGAGGGCCGGAAGTCCGCTCGTTCCATTGGGATCATTGATGCGCACGCCTTTTAGGGCCTGCTCCAACTTAGTAAAGTCACCGGCCGCGCCGGTAACGTCGCAATGGCCGATATCTATGTTGAGGATTTTTTCAGAGAAACTGGCCTGATAGGTTTTTGCCGATTGATTGAGATCGACCTGCCGTTTGATTTCGGTTCCGCCATCTGCAGTCATTGTCATCAAGATCTGCGCGATCTGATCAATTGGAAGCGCTGTAGGTGGCGTTGACGGTGGCGATGGCTGGGCCGGTGGCGTTGCCGGAGCGCCGTCACCGGTATTGACGGCAGCCGTTGGCGGCGGCGTATTGGCGGCGCTTCCCGAGCCATTGAAGCTATTGGGCGAGCAGGCCGCGAGTGTGCTTAAACAAAATATACATACAATATTTTTGAAAACCGATTTTCGCTTCATTATCGCCCCGGTAATTGCTTCCCATTAATACGTAAGTACGCATGATCGAAACTGCAAGGGCGGTGCCCGATCACCAGAGGTCTCAACTCTGATCACTGTTTAGAGTTTAGACATTGTCGTACCCATAGACAGCGACGGGTTGCCTATTGGGTTGGGGGCCTTGGGGCCGATGCTCGCGGTGTGAATGTTGCAATCCTAACAGGTAAGAATTCATGACGATCCGGTTGGCGGTATCGAGGAGTGTCGTAAACGCGTGGTGTCCCATATAATGAGCCTCACTTTCGTATGCAGTCGCGAACTGTGCCGAGTTTTGTTAGTGCTGTCGATTGTATTTTCGTCTCCAGTCGCCGGTGCCGCCTCCGGTGCGGTAGAGGCGGGCGCAGCCGTTGAGCAGCCGCCAGGTTCGCCAAGGTATAGTTGGCCGGCTTTTAGCTACCAGATCAAATCGCAGAGTCATAGTGTTGACGACGGCTCGCCAGGGACGAGGAACAGATTTATTCTTAGTTGAAATTT
>SXRI01000255.1 GCA_005793615.1 Bdellovibrionales bacterium | reverse complement strand
TCCCATTATAAGATCGGCATTGTGCACAATAGGCTTGAGACCTGCTTGCCCCAGCTCCGACCTTAGGCCAGAATCCGAGCAAGGAGACTCGAGATCAAATGTCGAAATGCCCATGTGGATCCCAAGCCGAATTTGCCGATTGCTGTGAACCCTTCCTTAAAGGACGCACAAAGCCGCCAACTGCTGAGAAGTTAATGCGTTCTCGGTATAGCGCTTTTACGGTCGCTGACGTCGATTATGTCGAAAAAACCACTGATCCTTCATCGCGTTCGGGTTTTGATCGTGACGGAACCGCCCAGTGGGCCAGTGGCTCTGAATGGCTGGGGCTGGAAATCGTCTCGACCACCGATGGCGGCGAAAAAGACTCCAATGGCGAGGTCGAGTTCATCGTTCGCTATAATTTTAATGGCAACGAGCAACGTCATCATGAACGCAGTGAATTTAAAAAACGTGATGGGCAGTGGTATTTTGTTGATGGCAAGCTTGTTCAAGAACCGGTGCGAGTCGGTGAGAAGATCGGGCGCAATGATCCTTGTTCTTGCGGTAGCGGCAAGAAATATAAGAAGTGCTGTGGTAAGGATGCATGACCAGGCCTGATGTCACTGCCGTGGTGTTCGATCTTGGCGGGGTTTTGGTCGATTGGAATCCCCGTTATCTTTTTCGCAAACTAACGAGTGACGCGGCTGCAATCGAGTATTTTCTCAGCAATGTGTGCACGCAACACTGGAATGAAGGCCGGGACGCGGGGCAGACTTTCGTCGAAGGCATTGCCGAACTGACAGCGCTTCACCCCCAACATGAGTCTTGGATTCGAGCGTATTTTGAGCGATGGCCTGAAATGTTGGCGGGCGATTTTCCTGGAACGGTGGATATTTTAAAGGAGATTCGTCGTGAGCAACGGCAACGCCTTTTCGCGTTATCAAATTGGTCGGCTGAAACCTTTCCGTACGCGCTCGAGCGATTTCCTTTTCTCCAGCTGGTTGAAAAGATTTTGGTTTCTGGTCATGAAAAATTGATCAAACCGGACCCTCGGTTTTTTGCGCTTTTGGCTGATCGGCATCAAGTTGACTTTAAACGCGCCGTCTTTATTGATGATGTAGAAAAAAATGTCAGGGCCGCGCGGGATCTCGGGTTTCACGCGATTCGCTTTACCGATCCTGTATCGCTGAGGCAAAACCTGCTTGATCTTGGTGTGCTTTCCTAGTGCCTTATGACCCTCCCTCGAGTACAATAGGCTTACGATGAGTTACGATGTTGGCCGGTTTGTACGCGCCCCTCGGCGTGAACATTATGATCTGATTATAATTGGTTCGGGTCCTGCCGGACAGCGAGCGGCCGTGCAGGCTTGTAAGCTAGGCAAGACTGTCATGATGATCGAAAAACAACGTCTTGGCGGATCTTGTCTCCACCTGGGTACGATCCCGAGCAAAGCTTTGCGAGAGGCGGCCCTTGGGGCGATGGTCGATGGTGGGTCGCTTTTGCGCTCAGTCTTCGTTCGTACTCATCGAGTGATTGAAGACGAATGCCAAATTATTGAAGACGCCTTGGTCCGTAACAAAGTCGACGTCCTGAGCGGTACCGGTTCGTTCATCGATGCCCATCATGTGCAGGTCGAAAACAAACTTGGCAAGTTCAAGGTTCATGGCGATGTGGTGATCGTTGCTGTCGGCACACGTCCGCGGCGGCCAAGTGATCTTCACTTCGATGATGAGATTCTATTCGATAGCGATTCCATTTTGGGGCTTGATACGCAACCGCGGTCGTTATTGGTTTTGGGCGGTGGCGTGATCGGTTGTGAGTACGCCAGTATTTTCGCCCGCATGGGCGTGCGTGTGACGCTGGTCGAGAGTCGACCCTCTTTATTGTCGTTCGTTGACCCGGAGCTGGTCGCCACTTTAGTCAGAGAATTTGAGCGGGCGGGAATCGACGTGCGCTTGGCAACGAAGTTTATCGGCATGAAGCGCATTACCAGCGCCGATGGTCGACCGGCGGCGGATGTTACGTTCGAGGATACCAGTGGTCCTCGTCATGACCAGTTCGATTCGGTACTTTACTGCCTCGGTCGCAGCGGGAATTGTGAAGAGCTCAACCTATCAGCGGTCGGCCTGACGGTGAGCGAGCGCGGAACCTTTGAGGTCAATAAGAACTATCAAACCACCGTTCCCCATGTCTACGCAGTCGGTGACGTGATCGGTGCACCGGCATTGGCGGCCTCTTCTTCGGAGCAAGGACGTTTGGCGGCGCTACATGCCTTTTCGGGAAAGGATGCGGAGTTTCCGGACACATTCCCGACGGGCATCTACACGATTCCTGAAATTTCGACCGTCGGCGTGCAGGAATCAGAACTTGGTGATCGTAAGGGCGATTATGTAGTGGCCAAAGCTCATTACGCCAAACTGGCGCGCGGTAAAATCATGAGCGACGAGACGGGTTTCCTGAAGCTCATCGTGCATGCAGAGACTCATCGTGTAGTCGGCGCAGCTGTCATCGGTACCAGCGCCACAGAGCTGATTCACATCGGTCAGGTTGCAATCGCCTTTGGCGCCAAAGTCGAGTTCTTCGTGGAAAACGTCTTTAACTATCCCACTCTTGCGGAAGCCTATAAGGTTGCCGCCCATAAAGCCATCAACGTGCTCAAGCGAAAATCCTGTTAGTACCTTTTAGGCATTGAGCATCTTAGAGGCAAGTTCGAGGATGTTGCTCGACATTCCTGGTTGCTTGAGTATACGCGAAACCTCGGCTTTCATCAGACTCTGTCTGTGGTCGTCGAAGGTGCGCCACTGGCCGAAAGCACCCATCAGGCGCGCAGCAACTTGCGGATTCCGCCGATCTACCTCGAGAACCTGGTCGGCGATAAACCGGTAGCCGGCGCCGTTTAGATCGTGGAAGCGCCGCTGATTGAAACGTCCAAATGCGGCGTAAAGTGAATAAATTTTGTTTGGGTTGTTTTTGTCGAAAACAGGATCGCTGCCGAGCGAGCGAACGCGCTCCAGTGTGTCTGCGTGCGGAGAAATCGCTTGAATGGCCAGCCATTTATTCATGACCAAAGGTTCCTGTTTCCACTTCGCATAGAACTCTTGCATTGCGGTTTCCCGAGTAGGGCCGCCGATACGATTAAGAGCATCGATTGCCCCGAGCTCCTCGGTCATGTTTTTGGCGTTGCGCCTCTGGAGAAGTGCGCGTTCGAGATCTTGAGCACTGCCACCGATGAGCAAATACTCGAGAGCACGATTCTTCAATGAGCGCCGGCCAGAAGGCTGTGGACCAAATCCCGAAGTGCCTTCCTTTTCAAGGCGAACATAGATTGCTTCAAACCACGTGCGATGAGCTTTGGCCAGGGCCGCCATCATGTGTTCACGCGCGGCAAAGATCGCCTCAACATCAACCACCTGAAAAAACTGTGCGATATACTGTTCAGCGGGCAGAGCTAGCATAAACGAAACGAAAGCCGCATCTGCGCCGGCATCAGCGAGAAGCGCAGAAAATGCGGTCGTCAGTTGTTTCGGATCCCGTAAGGCGAGGCCAGCTTGATAATCCGCCACCAGGTCTTTGGCGATTCGACAAATCAGAGTTTGTGCGGCCTCCCAGCGGCAGAAAGAATCTGTGTCATGGGCAATTAAAAACGCCAGATCTTCGTCACTATAGTTACATTCGACTCGTACCGGTGCGGAAAATCCACGTAGGAGAGACAGAACCGGTTTTTCACGAACGCCCGTGAAAATAAAACTCTGCTCTTCTTCACGAAGATGTAAAACCATCGTGTGTCGGCCGGTTCCGCTCGACAAGCGCGCTCCTGCTTCGAGTTGCAGCGGCTGATCCTGGCCATTGGGATCAATTAAGCCAACCGCGACCGGAATGTGAAACGGAAGTTTTTCCGCCTCGCCCGGCGTTGGTGGACAGCGCTGATTGATCGTTACCGTGAAGAGTTCTTTACCGGGATTATAGTCAGTCTTCACCGAGATGATGGGTGTTCCGGCTTGATCGTACCAATTTTTGAATTGCGAAAGGTCGATGTTGTTGGCGTCGGCCATTGCCGACACGAAGTCTTCAGTGGTCACCGCTTGACCGTCATGGCGTTTGAAATACAAATCTATTCCGGAGAGGAAACCGTCGCGACCGACGATTGTCTCCAGCATGCGAATGACTTCAGCGCCTTTTTCGTAAACCGTGAGCGTGTAGAAGTTATCGATGGAGATATAGGATTGTGGACGCACCGGATGCGCCATCGGACCTGCGTCTTCGGCGAATTGATGGGTCCGCATGCGAACGACTTCGTCGATACGATTGACTGCCGCCGACGTCATGTCAGCAGTGAATCGCTGATCCCGAAAAACGGTGAGTCCCTCTTTCAGAGACAGTTGAAACCAATCGCGGCAGGTGACTCGGTTGCCCGTCCAATTGTGAAAATACTCATGCCCGACCACGGCCATGATCGCGTTGTAGTCGTGATCCGTTGCGGTTTCAGGGTTGGCGAGGACATAGTTGGCGTTAAAAACATTAAGGCCTTTGTTTTCCATTGCG
>SXRI01000254.1 GCA_005793615.1 Bdellovibrionales bacterium | reverse complement strand
TCACGACTCATTATATCGAAGAGGCCGAGAGTCTTTGTGATCGTATCGGCATTTTGCAAAAGGGAAAGCTCTTGCGATTGGCGCCGACTCAGGATCTCATCAGTGAGCTGACCAAACGCGAGATCGTGGTGAGATTCAAGAATGCGGTCGAAGGTTCGGTGCTAGCCGCACATCCTTATTTGACTGAGCGATCGAGTGAGGAGTTCGTATTTCAGGTGCCTTCACACATTGGCGCCATGGAATTGGTGGTGGGGCTCGGGGTCGAGCTTGCGTCAATTAAGGATCTGGCGATTCGTGACGGCAGCTTAGAGGATGCCATGAAGCGGGTGCTCAGCGACAAAGTGGTGAAATTATGACTGAGGTAAAGCTCTATCCTTGGCGGGCTTTTTGGACGCTTTACCGGCGAGAAATGCTGCGTTTTCTTAAGGTGATTGTGCAGACGGTCTTTACGCCGCTCATCAACTCCACACTCTACCTTTTGATTTTTGGTGTGAGTCTTGGTGCGAACATCAAGTTAGACAGCGGTGTCTCCTATCTTGCGTTCCTGATTCCCGGTTTGGTCATGATGGGAGTACTCAATAACGCTTTTCAAAATTCTTCGAGCTCGATTGTCTCAGGCAGGTTCTCTGGTGATCTTGAGGATCTCAAAGTGGTGCCACTCACGCCGCAAATGATTTTGTGGGCGATGGCAGTAGGCGGCCTATCGCGTGGCCTCTTGGTTGGCTTGATCACTTACCTCGTGGGCGAGGTGTTTCGCTATACCCAGGATGGAGTGCTGACCAGTGTCGTGCATCCATTTTACCTCTTGTTTTTTCTTTCCGTGGGGGGCTTGGCTTTTGCGATGATCGGTATTTCGATCGCGTTCTGGGCTAAGACGTTTGATCAGATGAGCGCGGTAAGTTCCTTTGTGCTTTTACCGTTGATCTATCTGGGCGGCGTGTTTTTTTCGATTCACGGCCTGCACCCGTTTTGGCAGGCGCTGGCGCACTTCAATCCGGTTTTATATTTGATCAACGGTGTTCGCTATGGCGTTCTTGGCGTGAGCGATGTTGACGTTTTGACCGCCGCCGTGGTGTCGCTTGCTGGATTGTTGTTTTGCTTTTTTCTGGCGTTACGCTCATTGCATTCAGCGAGCTATTCGCGCTGGTAACCCGCTAATAGCGGGTTACCAAATTCGAAGTGGTGATCGATTAGCGAATGCCGCGTGTGATGGCGCCGATAGGGCCTTGGTCAAGCGCCGAAATACCGATAGAAATATTGATGTAATCGCTCGCGAAGGCTTTGACGTCGTTTCCAACGGCCTTTGAAAAACGGCCCAAATGGAACATGCGATAGCAAAGGCTACGATGGGGATCGTTAAAGCTTCCGCCCGGGGGCTCGGCCTTGGACGAGATCATTCTAGCGCAAGCCTCCGCATCCTCTGCGGATGAGTCCTTTAAGAAGATGAAGAAAGCGTTTCCGAGGGCATCGGCCTTACGATTGAGGAAGCTGTGTAGAAGGGCTGAAACCTCGTCCGCGTGTTCTTCATAGGTGTAGTAGCCTAGCTGGTTGAAATCGAGAGCGACTTCGATTTTTTTCATCTCCGCACGAACTGGTGCGATGACTTGCTGAAAACCGGTGATGGGATCAGCACTCGAAGTGAAGGTCTGCTCAAGTTTCATGAACGCTTCGCTCTTTTTTAAGTTCTCAAGTGGAATTCCAAATGATTTGGATGCCAATTCAAGAAGCGAGAGTTTTTTCGAGCCGAGACAAGCACGGTCTTGGCGCGTGAGCTCGTCACTTGCCTGCGTCATTGAAGCCGGTGTGGTGTTTCCAGGCGGGCGTTGCTCCGAGGGAGCGATTTCGATCGCGTTCTTAAGAGCAGAACGGCGGAACATACCGCGCCAATTTTGGAATGCAACTTTGCCTGTCGGGCAGGTGGTGTCGACAGCGTCGGTTTGCATTTGTTTAAAGGAACTCATCATGAGCGTGCGCCCGATAGCCGGTGATGGCAGGTCACGTAAATCATCAGAGGTGATTTCACCAGTCAAGAACGCGCCTGTGAGCCATGCGGCCATGGTTTCGTCCAACGTAGCGGTGTCTGGTGATTGCGATGCCTTATAGCCCCAATCAAGTTTCGAGCGATGATAGAAGTGATTAGTGCGTTTTTGATATTTCGGCAGACCATGTAAGAACACCGAGTGCGCTAATTCATGGCCGATGACTGCGGTGACGAGGTCTTTGTTGATCTGACCATTTTCCGAAAACAAATCCAACAAACCCGTGAAAACGAAAATCGCATGCGCCATCTGCTTGCCGTCGCCTGATTGGCGAACAAATGCGTTAGAAGACTGGGTTTCAAGTAAGATCACTGGCGGACTATTGAGACCGGCTGTGTGTGTGGGAAAAAGTGTGGTAAAGGCGGCCCACAATTCCTGCACATAACTGTCGAGAACAGCATAGCGAGGATCGTACTCGAGAATTTTCATCGAAGGGTCGCCAAATCCTTTTTGAAAGCTGGGCAGAAACTTTTTGGCCCATTGAATCGCTTCGCCACGCGACGCAAAAGTTTGGTGTTCGTTTACCAAGAAATCCATCTCGAAAAACGGATTACGGGCTTGGGTCGAGGTCTCAAATAACCAGCTTTTAAGCTGTGAACGCGCTTCTTCACGGCGTTGCTGCTCGGTTGGAATATTGACGCTCGCGATAGCGGACTGAGAGACAAGACTTAAAATAGTCGCGAGCGAGAGGAGAAATTTCGAACTCATAACACATCCCGTAGTGGTTAAATTTGTTCCAAACGAGAGTGTATTTTTTTGGTTCCAAAAAAGGTTCCAATCGGCCACCACTGGCCATTCCCCTCGCCTCTGAGGCCGAGGCCGTTGCAGGGAGTGTGCCTAAAGTTTGTACAGTCTGGGCTGGTCTCAGAATGGGTTTAATGCGAGCTGAGTATGAGGAGGGGTAAAAAACGCTGCCAGGTAGGGCATTTATGCCCTTTTACCTGCGCCGTGTTTTTGTCAGAAGTCGCTGGTGAATTGAAGAAAGTACCCTCTCGTCAATTCACTCGAGCGTTCAGAAAAGGGTTTAGAAATTAGATACTCAATACAATACTTGGGTAAACTTCAGGTCAGGACAGTTAATTGGTTTACCGGCGTAGAGGCACTTATCGAAATACAGCGGTATCGTGAACTTGGTCGTTTGATTGCTGATGTTCTGGATCTGAATCACAATTGTCGTACTGCCGCCTGGAGTGAACGTCATGACACCATAAGTTGAAACATAGTCGACACCCGCTTGGCCGTAGGGATGTACGCCAGCCGGGGGAGTTTGTCCGAACTTGGTATCGTTGGTTTTCCAGTTATAGGTGAGTTCCGCACCGCCGCCCGTAATTCTGAAGGTCACAGGGCACCATGATTTCGGAGCGCAATCAGGAGCATAATAACTGATGTTCGGAATGAGAGTGGGCGCTACGCCGTGGTCAACGCCGCCGCCATAAACAGGATCTCCGCCGCCACCAGCACCGCCGCCGGCACCTGGATCTCCGCCACCAGCACCGCCACCACCGCCGCCGCCTCCGCCGCCTCCGGCACCAGCACCGCCGGCACCCGTGCCATCGACGCCACCATCGGAGCCACCAGTATTTGTCGTGGTTCCCCAATTTTTCACGGGGTCGTTCAAGGTTTCGATATTTTTCGTTTAGTTTCGGCGGCTTGAGTGCCGCCGTTTAACTTGTTTTGATAGTGCTGAAGATTGTCACATCCAAGGCCCCTGTGATTTGATTTTGTTGCG
>SXRI01000253.1 GCA_005793615.1 Bdellovibrionales bacterium | reverse complement strand
CGCCTTGAATCTTCAATTGACCGTGTTCAGCCTGTTGTTCTTCCGCCGGCTCCTCGAGAAGGGAAAAAACGCGCTCGGCCCCCGACAGACTGTTCTGCAGATTTTGATATTTTTCAAGAATGTGGTGTAACGGATCGGAAAAGGCGCGCACGTGGAGAATAAAAGCGACCATTGCTCCCGTGGTGACTTCACCTCCAAGGACCAAGTGCCCTCCGAAGTAAAGCGCCGTTCCCACCGAAGCCGCGTTGAAAAAACTGACGGTTGGCCATAGTGAGGCATACATCCGTACGTTCTTCATCTGTTGCTCTCGGTAATCAGAAGACAGAGCGTGAAACTGATCCCGACTGGCCTGAGAGCGGCCATAGAGTTGCGAGACGCGCATACCGTTAACATTTTCGGCGACAAATGAGTTGATCGCAGCCATCTTGGCCTTCGACTCGCGTAGAACTTCAAGCAAACGTTTGCTGATCCTGGCAATGATCCAGAAAAGCGGTGGCGCGATGATCAAGGTCGCCAGTGTCGCTTTCCACGAAATAACCGCCATGGCGATAATGATCGTGAGTAAAGATACCGCGGCGGCGAACATGCTGATGAGACCTTGGGTAAAAACCTCGCCAAGCCCTGTGACGTCTGAAGTCACCCGAGTGACGATTCGTCCTGTTGGGTTTTTCTCAAAGAAGGTAAGCGGCAGGCTTTCGACATGACGAATGAGCTCGGAGCGTATATCAAACAAAATATGATTACCAAGCTTAGCAAAGAAATAATCGTGTACGAAGGTCAGGAAGCAGCGCGCCCCTTCGAGGAAAAGGTAGCCGGTGCCGATCCAAAAAATCAGCTCCATGTTTTTTTGCCGAAGTCCGAAATCGATCGCGTATCCGAAGAGCGTCACCGCCAAACGACCGGCAATGGCCACCGCGAAGACGACGGCCAAGGTTCCGAAAAAACGCAACTTATGCTGCATGAAGTGAGGCCAGAGACGCATGATCATTCCGAAAACACCGGTGCGCGCGCTCAATTTAACGTTGTCCGCGCTTTGTATGGAAGCCGTGCTGGCGGCCTGACTGGTGGTTTGGCTCATGGATTGGCTCCGGTTAACTCGGTGGCGCTTTGGCCTAAGCCCTCGGATTGGAGTTGATGCAGGCGTTGGTAAGTGGCGCAAGTTCGTATGAGATCTTGGTGCTGGCCCTCGGCCTCAATTCTTCCCTTGTCGAGCACGATAATGCGATCGGCATGCTTCAACGTCGCCAGCCGATGCGAAACCAGAATCACGGTCTGTTGCGGATACCGAGCGCGTCGGTCTTTGAGCGCGGCGACGATGGCTTGTTCGGTCTTGCCATCAACGGCACTCAGAGAATCATCGAAAATCACCACGGGAGTTTTGCGAATGAGTGCTCGCGCGATCGTTAAACGCTGTTTTTGGCCGCCGGAGAGATTTACGCCGCGTTCGCCGAGCGGAGAATCATAATTTCGCGGCAGGCTCTGAATCTCATGATCGATGTTCACCGTGGTCGCGACATCGCGCACGGGTTCGATCCCGGGAAATTCCGCGAATCCCAAGGCGACATTTTCAGCGATCGTACGGCTGAACAAAAAGGCGTCTTGCGGAACCAAAGCGATGGTTTCGCTGAGCGATGCACGGGTGATGTCGGCGAGGTCGATGCCGTTGACGCGAATCGAATCACGGGCAGCCGGATACACCCGGCAAAGTAAGCTGACGAGAGTGGACTTACCGGCACCGACCGGACCGACGAGGCCAATGGTTTCCCCGGCGTTGATGGTGAGGTCTAGATTTTGGAGTGCCTCATCGTTCGCTCCAGGGTACCGAAAACTCAGAGACCGAATTTCGAGGCGAGTGAACTCCTTGATAGTTTCGATGCCAGTATCAGGAATGTCAGTCGGGGTGTCTAAAAGCTCGCGAATTCGATCGAAGCTGGCACGTCCTTGTTCGATCATGCTAATGCCCATGCCTATGGCACTCATCGGCCATACCATGCGTTTTATATACTCGTGAAAGGCGACGAATGTTCCTAGCGTAATCGCGCCACTTACGACATCAGCGGTGCAAAACCACAACAGACTGACGCTGCCGATGGTCACTGCAAACTGCATGGCCGGGTGAAACGCGGAATCGGCTTTCGCCACGAGATTACAGGCGTGTTCAAAACGCCGTGAGAATTGGTTAAATGACTGGGCCTGGGTTTGCTCTTGCGCGAAACTCTTGATCGGGCGGATTCCGGAAACGATCTCAGCGGCGCGTCCTGACATCTCGCCGAGCCGATCTTGTTGGTGGCGTGAGCGCTCATGCAGCAGATTTTCCATCTTGCGAATGAGAAAGGGGAGCAGCGGTAAGGCGATCAAGGTCTTCCAAGTCCAAGCCCAAGAAAGCGAAATCATCAACGGCAAAATCATCGCGCTATAAAAAACAGCATCAAGCACTAAGAGAAGCCCAGGGCCGATTGCCATGCGAAAGGTGTTCACATCGTTACTGAGAAGGCTGATGATCTGGCCAACAGGCGTCTTGTTATAGTAGGTCGCACCTAGCTCACTTAGTTTATCATAGATACGGTTACGCAGGTCTTCGGCGACCGTGTGATGAAAGCGGCCGAAAAAAATCCGCCAACAAAAACGAAACACGGTTACGCCGACCATCATCAACGCATAGGCCCCGACGGCCCATGCCAAGCGGCTTGCATCACGAGCTTCGAGTGCGTCAATCCCGGCCTTCAGACCCAGCGGCGTTAAAACATCAAAGAGGTTCGTCAAGAAAAGGGCTATGACCCCGAGAAGGAAGACTCGGGGGTGGGCGCGTAAATAGTAGCGAAATGGTTGCTGTTGGAGAGGCCGACTCTTGCCTGGCATATCTGCCAGTTAGCGTGAAAACCGAGCGCCAGGCAAGGTGAAGCGGAAAAAACGTTTAAAAGTGAATGATGTACCCGGCAAGGAACTGCAGACCGCCCATGCGAACCTTCAAGTCGTCACCGTCAAGCTCGACTTCGCGGTTGGTGGTCGCTTGCGAAATACTATCCGAAGCAAAAGTGCCGCTGGCGTCGCTGGCGATATTGCGATCCATGGTGAGGTAGCGGTAGTTGCCCTCGAGACTGATGCAATGGACAGGAGTCATGCAGAACTCCGCACCCAATCCGACCAGGGTACCAAAGGCACTGCCGGTCGCGCTGACCTGGGCGCTGCCTTCTTCGATTTTCGAACTCGCTTGGCCGTAACCTAAGCCGAGGTTCAGGAAGAATTTCATGAACTCATTTTCCAGAGGTACCAGGCGCAAGATCGGGAAAAAGGTGAAGCCGGTCACGCCATAGTTATAGCTGCCACCGGTGCCGCTACCTGTGGTGGTTTCCATAAAGTAGGTCGGGCGAAAGAGCAGACTAAACATGCTTCCCGAAAAACGGTAACCGTACTGTATGCCGAATTCATAGGCGCTGTTGAGGGCGCCGGTGGAGACCGGTCCCACACCCGTGCGGGCGTTTGCTCGTGTCGCAAGAAGGTTCATGCCGTCTTGAGTTGTTTGCGAAACTCCGGCGATGATTCCGAATTGCATTTCACCGCTTCCTCCGCCACCGCCTCGAGCTGCTTGAGCCAGCGGAGCCGTGCTCAGAGTTATCAAGATGAGACAGGCGCATCCGGCGACAAAATTTGAAAAAAGACGTGTATTAAATTGAAACATTATCGTGTTTACCGGTAAATAAATGTTACTGAGGGATTTAGCTTTTTTCTTCATTATCCCGCCTTTTTAAGGTTATCGGCCTGTTGCACGAGTTCATTAATTGCTTTAAGCTTTTGTTCCACTTTTTTTCTTAATTGAATCG
>SXRI01000252.1 GCA_005793615.1 Bdellovibrionales bacterium | reverse complement strand
GAGCGATCAATATTCCCTGGAAAGAGTTTTATGACTTCCTGATGCGTCCTCGCCTGGAGATGCAGGCGAAACTTGCTAGCGTTGGCGTTTTGCCTCAGCATCGGATTATCGTTTTGGGTGCTGATGGTGTTGCTTCCGGTGGTGTTACCATGGCTTTGCGCGCGTTAGGTTATCACAACGCTGGTCATTACTCTGGTGGTCTCATTGATTTCCTGTCGGCCTATCGATAGCGGAGACTCATGCCGAGACGAGCGCTGCACTTGTTATTGAGCAGTTACTTTGCCATTCGACGCTTGATCTGGCGAGTGACAAAGCCAGTGACGCTCGGCTGTCGAGTGCTTGCGCTTCGAGGAGAGCAAGTCGTATTGGTTCGTCTCACCTATCATGACGGCTGGTTTTTGCCCGGTGGTGGCGTGGATCGTGGTGAGACCTTTTTCAGCGCCGCGATTCGCGAAGCACGTGAAGAATGCGGTATCGACGTGCGCGGGCCTGAGCTTTTCGGCGTTTATTTGAATCGTGTTGAACATAAGATCGATCATATCGCGGTCTATGTCGCGCGTGAGTTTTCTGGAGAGCCGCGGGTGACTGATGCTTTGGAGATCGCGGAGGTTCGCCTCTTTCCGCTCACGAACTTACCGGAGGCGCTTAAACCTGGTCATCGTCGGCGTATCGAGGAATTTCTCGGACGACGTCAAACAGAGTTGATGTGGTGACGTGCCGAGTAGGGTTTACTCAACACGTCTCCCACCGGAGGCTCCTTAAATAATCTACCTAGGCTTTTGCACGGCTTGAAATTGCTGTCGTAGCCAGCTCTCCATGCGTGAATCTGGAAAAAGTGTTTCTCCCGTCCAAATCACGTCGTGCCCTCTCATGCGATGAGCGATGCCGCTCTCAATCCCGCCACGCGAGAGAAGTAATGGCACAACCAAAGCGATGCGCCCACGCGAACGTGCGCCCTCGATATGAGACAAGAGCTTCACTGTAGCCCGGTCGCGTACTTCGGGCTCGGCGTCATCGCGTAGGCTCACGACGTGGCTAGCAGTCGGGCGTAGAGCTTGAGCCAGATCTTTACTGTAGGCTTTTCCCATAGCTAGCCATTGAATGTTGGCATCGTCTTCAACGGGGCCGTGCATAGCGAGGATCAATTCCGTTTTTCGCGGTGCGAATCCACGTGCCGCTGCGATCTTTAACAAAGACCGCGCGCGATCCACGAGAATTTTGGAAATCAATGGGTTGTAGCCAATAGCGCGACCGTAAGTCAGCGGTCCACGGTAGCTAGAGGGTTGAATTCCCATTTCAGGAAGGGGCGAATCCGCACGAAGATGGAAGATGTACTTTTGCGCCTCGATCACCGAGCTATAGTCGGAAACAAAGAGCGGCACGATGGTGAGGTGACCGAGAGTGTCTGAGTTTTTCGCCAGTCGCTCCTTGAGGCGGTCAATGGCTTGGTCGTAGCATTGAGCTTCCCACATGCCGAAGGCGACTTCGACCGGAATCGTGATACCTTTCTGTGCGCGAGTGGCGGCATCGAGAACCGCCTGTTCCCATTTCGACGGTTGAGTCGGCGTACAGTTCGCGGCGGTGAAATGGGGATGTCCTCCGCCATGTCCTCCGCCATGTCCTCCGCCATCGTGGAGACTTGTGCCGTGGGCGATGACAAGAATGCCGTGGGTCGCTTTGGCATTGGCGGTGCTTGCCAACATTCCGGCCAAGACTACAGCCTGTAGGGTCGTTCGTAATAAAGAATGCATCTCGTGGACTCCCTCTTGCGCACAGAAATTAAGTAAATGAATAAAGGAACTGCTCCAAAACTAAATGCTGAAGCCGCCTAAGACAAACAAAACCGCATTCATTGAGATGAGGTGAAAGCGAAGGGAGAGGAAATTGAAAACGAATTGAGACCAAGGCTTACTCAGCTGACTTTCTTCATCCTGAAGAGCACGGAGTTCATGGCCTTGAGAAGGGAAGGGTCGTATTTTCCAGCTAGTTTTGATGACATGAATTCAAGGGCCGCTTGCGGTCCCATGGGGCTATTGTAGGAGCGTTTAGTGGTAAGGGCGTCAAAGGTGTCGGTAATCGCAATGATGCGCGCCATGGGGTGAATCTCGGGCCCGGTGAGTTGCTGGGGGTAGCCGTTGCCGAGAAAGCTCTCGTGGTGTTCAAAGCAGCACGCTCTCATGGCTTCCGAGCATTCGTACTCGGCCAGGATCTTGAGGCCGTATTGAGGGTGCTTTTGCATCTGTGCCCACTCGGCGTCGGTGAGAGCTCCGGATTTAGTGATGATGTCGACGGCGACGTTACGTTTGCCGATATCGTGAAAGAGCGCACCCCGACCGAGTTCGAGCAGGTCATTTTTATCGTAGCCGATCACGTGGCCGAGACCTAGGGAGTAAATGCCGACATCGAGTGAATGGTTATAGGTGTAGAAGTCATGCGAAGAAAGGCTAATCAAGCTCGCCATTCCCTCGGGGTGAGTCTCCATGAAGTCGATGAAGTTGGTGACGATTTCTTTAGAGTCATGCAAAGCCGTTTCGACATCGGGTTGTTCAAAAATCTCTTCGGCGAGAGTGAGCGAGCTTTCGCGTAAGATCTGTGCTTTCATCGGCGTCGTGATGTCGTCTTCGTTCATGCGTTCGAAAACATATTGTTTATACTTAGGGCGTTGATCCTCATGAACAAAGAAGACATCGGCGCGCTCGAGTGACGCCATTTTCTCCGCTTTGATGCTCTCTCCGGGGCGCAGATAATGGATGAACCGCCCATTGATCATGACAAAAAGATCAAACGTGGTCGCCCGCGAAGGCAGAATCGTATTCACACGAATCTTAAAGTACTTTTGGTCGGAAGGCGGGATGTCGTTGCTCATTCTTTTTTACGTGCTCCAGCTTCCCATTTTGCCATGGTTTGTTTGACTGATCCAAGGAAAGATGACCATAAATAGACATGACTCTGAGACTCGACACCCAGGTACAGTTTATGAAAGGTGTTGGACCTAAGTTGGGCGAAGTGCTTCGAAAAAAAGGCATTCACCAGGTCCAGGACCTGCTCGAGTGGTATCCACGGGCGTACGAAGACCGCCGTGTAGCACGCAATATTGCCTCCCTTCGTCCAGATGAGACAGTGAGTCTCAAAGCTCAGGTCGTGCGCGTAAGCTCGTTCAATATGGGTAAGAGCAAACGCAAGATGTACGAGATCACTTTGCGTGACGGAACCGGGCGCATTCACTGCAAATTTTTTCGCGTTCCGTATAAAGGTTATTTCGAACGTTTTCAGCCGAATCAAACGGTACGGGTGATCGGTAAGGTCACTCATTATCGCGGACAGATCGAGTTTCATCATCCCGACATTCAGGATATTAAGGAATCAGGTAAGGAATCTGGCGACGATTCTGGTAAAGATTTAGGCGAGGGTGAACCTGACAGCGATCGATTGATTCCGATCTATCCCGAGTCCGAAGGCCTAACTAATCGCGCGATTCGGAAAATGGTAGAACTCGCACTTCATGATCTTCGCCTCGAGGCGCGATCGACGGAGACAGCGATCGAGCGCTTTCCGGAGTGGCTGCGTGAGAAGTATCAGTTGGTAAAGCGCTTTACCGCCATTGAAAACCTGCATTTGCCGCCAAAAGACGCCGGCCCTGAATTTGCGGAAATGAAGTCCGTGTATCACCGCCGCGTGATTTTTGAGGAGTTCTTTTGGCTGGAACTCTATCTGGCGGCCAAACATAGCGGCGTTAAGAGAGAAAGCGCGCCGGTTTTTCGCACCCAACGGCAGCTGGTCGATAAACTTTGTGCGAGTCTTCCCTTTCAACTGACTGGGGCGCAAGAGCGCGCGTTCAAGGAAATCGTGCAAGACCTTGCTGAGGGGCACCCTATGCATCGTTTGGTGCAGGGAGATGTCGGAAGCGGTAAGACTTTGGTGGCCTTGATGGCGGCTCTCGTCGCTGTCGAAAACAAGGCGCAGGCCGCGATTATGGTGCCGACCGAGATCTTAGCGGAGCAGCACTATTTGAATTCGCGCAAGTTTCTGGAACCTCTCGGTATCCAGGTGGGACTTCTCACCGGGTCGATGAAAACAAGTGAGCGTAATCAAACCTACGAGATGCTTCGCAATGGCTTGATTCAAGTCTGCGTCGGTACGCATGCACTGATCCAAGAAGCGGTCGAGTTCAAGAATCTCGGTTTAGTGATCATTGATGAACAGCATCGTTTCGGCGTGCTTCAGCGCAGTCAGTTGAAGGAAAAAGGTGTGAACCCACATTTTCTGGTGATGACCGCCACGCCGATTCCGCGAACTCTTGCCATGACCGTATATGGCGACCTTGATGTCTCGGTGATTGACGAATTGCCGCCCGGTCGAAGCCCGATTCAGACACGCCTGGCGTTTGATAACAAGCGTCCGCAGGTGATGCGTTTTCTTGTTGAACAACTTGAGAAAGGTCGTCAGGCCTATATTGTTTATCCCTTGGTGGAGGAGAGCGAGAAAATCGATCTCAAGAACGCGGTTGATGAGTGCGAGCGCCTTCGTGGCGAACTCACGGGGAAAAAGGTGGGCCTTTTACACGGAAAAATGAAGTCCGAGGAAAAAGACGAAATCATGCTTATGTTTCGTGCTTGCTATTGCAACGTTCTGGTGTCTACCACG